>SCUY01000090.1 GCA_004322525.1 Lysobacter sp.
GCGGCGGTGAATGCGAACGGGCGCTATGCATTGCAGGCGGAGCTGCGCGGGCCCGACGGCGAACTCTGGTTCCGCACCGCAACGCCGACGCATGTGGTGCCGAGCGCGGGCACGCGTATCGAATTGCTACTCCACCGCGTCACCGAGCCGGCACCGCCGCCGGGGCAGGCAACCCGCAGTGCGCATGCCGCTCTCGCGCACTGGGAATGCGGCGAACTGGGCGTGATGTCCCGTTTCGACGAGGCCGCGCGCCGCGTACGCCTGGCCTTCAACGGGCGCAGCCTCGTGCTGCCGCTCGCGACGTCCGCCTCGGGTGCGCGGTATGCCGATACACGCGGCAATGGGTTCTCCACCCGTGGCGCGGGCGGCGTGCTCACCCTTGCCGGCGAGCCCGCGCGTGACTGCGTGCCGGCGCGGCAGGCCTCGCCGTGGAACGAGGCGGCTGCACGTGGCGTCGCGTTCCGCGCAGTGGGCAATGAACCGGGCTGGTTCGTCGAGGTCGGTGCAGGGGCCGCGCCGTCGCTGCGCGCCGAGCTCGATTACGGCGGGCGTCGCATACAGCTGGCCCAGGCACATCCCGAACCCGACGGTTTCAGTGGCATCGCCAATGGCCAGCCGGTGCGCCTGCGCATCCAACGGGCGGCGTGCCGGGACGGCATGAGCGGCCAGGAGTTCGAAGCCGATGCCACGCTCACCGTCGGCCGCCTTTCGTATCGCGGCTGCGGCGCCTACCTCGACGACTGATCCGGTGACGCCAGCAATGCCTGCAGGCGCAGCGCGTCGGCGGTGGCATGGCCCAGCGTGGTGTTGTCGAGCATGACCCAGCACTCGTGGCCGGCGTCGGCCTCGCGGCGGATGTCCTGCGCCCAGTTCGACAGGCGCTCGTCCCCATAGGCGTCGTAGTAGACGCGCGGGGAACCGTGAAGCCGCCAGTAGCGCACCGGGCCGGCGCCGGCAACCAGCGCCGCTTCGGGAATGCGCGCCGGGTCTGCTGCGACCCGCGAGACACCGAAGGCTGACCAGACCGCCTCCACGTCCGGCTGGAACCAGCTCGCATGCCGTGGCTCGCAGACCACCGGCGTATCGATGCGCCTGCGCAGCGAGGCGAAGAACCCGCGGGCCACGGCCTCATCGAAGGCGAGGCTGGGCGGCAGCTGCACCAGAACGGGTCCGAGCGCTGCACCGAGGCACTGCACCTGGTCGGCGAAGGCATCGACAATCGCCCCGGTGTCCTGCAGGCGGTTGTCATGCGTGCCTGCGCGCGGGAACTTCACCGCGAACCGGAAACCGGCTGGCACCTGCGCCGCCCATTTCCCGTAAGTGCGCGGAAGGTGCGCGCGATAGAAGGACGAATTGATCTCGACCGCCGGGAAGCGGCGCGAATAGCGTTCAAGATGCGTCCCGTCCCCTGGAAAAGCCGCGGCGTGCGCGGACGGGACGCTCCAACCGGCACAGCCGATACGGAACACGGCGCCGCTCGCCCGTCCTGCTTTCGCGCGCGATCGGCGGCGAGGTGCTGGCATCAGCGCGCCCCACCGAGCTTCCAGCGGGCGACTTCCTCATAGCAACCTCCCCGGCTCAGCAGCAGGAAGAAGTCCTGCACCGGCCACGACACCGGTTCGATCGTCACTTCGGGCATCGCGACGGTGACGCTGCGCAACACGGTGACGTGCGGCATGTAGGTGTCCCGCGGCACCGGGCCCACGCCTGCCTCTTCCAATGCGTGGCCCAGCCCCGACCACAACGCATCCAGGCCGCTGCTGCCGGAAGGCGCCAGCCAGCCAACGCGACTGGATGGGAAGCTACCCGCATGATCGACGACCAGATGAAACGCCGATGCATGGACCATCTCTGCCGCGTGGATTGCCGCCTCTATCGTCGACGGCGGCACGGCCTCCCACCTGCCGAGGAAATGCAGCGTGATGTGGTAGCGCTCCGCGGCAACCCGCCTGCCTCCTGCAGGGGCAGGATCGAGCACGTCCACGCGATCGCGCATCGCATCGCGCACCTCGGCGCCCGGCAGCAGCGCGAAGAACAGGCGTTCAGCGCCCTGCGTCGTCCTGTCGTGTCGATCCATGCGCACACGCTAGCGCGCCGGCCGTCGTGACCGCCTCACGCCCTGTCAGGACCGCCGCGCGCCACGCACCCGGAAGGCGAGGCTGATGCGCGCACCGACCGGATGCCGCGTCTTCGGCACCCCATGGTCATGGGTGGACTGCGAGGCATGGCTCATCACCAGCACACTGCCCGGCGCGAGAGGAATGCGGATGGGCCGTCCCGCCACGCCCGGCTTGGGACGGATGACCATGTCACGTGCATGGCCGAGCGACAGCAGCGCGATCGGCTGGCCTTCGACGAGGTCGTGCAGGCGATCGTTATGCGGCGCCACGCTGTCGTTGCCATCACGGTAGAGATTGAGCCCGACGGAATCGAATGGACGGTCGGTCACCGTTGCCACCGCCTCGCGCGCCGCAAGGAGCGCCGGGGGCAGCGTCGGGTCGGCGAGCGCATACGAGGCGACCAGCCGCGGTACGTCGACCACGCGCTCGTACATCGGCCGCCGCAGCGACTGCCAGGCGATGGCATCGCGCAGCGCGAGAAACCAGTCCTGCGCGACGGATGCCGGCACCACATGCGGGTGATACCGGATGCCGCCCTCGGCATCCTCGACGAGGGCGCACACCTGCCGGTCAAAAAACGCTGGCTGGCCGGCAAACAGATCCATGCGGACAGCATCGCCGGCGGGCATCGCAGACGGTGAGCCGCGATCAACCGTCGAGTTCGCTCCAGCGGCCGTAGGCGGTATCGAGTTCCGCCTGCCGCTTCGCGATCTCGGCATTGTGCGCAGTGATCGCAGTCGCATCGCGGCCGTAGAAGGCCGGGTCCAGCAGCGCGGCAGTGAGCTCGGCCACAGCCGCTTCCAATGCCTCGATGCGAGCCGGGAGCTGTTCGAGTTCGCGCGCGTCCTTGTAGCTCAGCTTTTTCTTCGGCGCCGGGCCAGGGATCGAGGCGTTCTTCGACGGTGCCGCCGCGATGTTCCGTGACCCGCCCGATGGCGCGCGCTGGCGCAGCCAGTCGGTGTAACCGCCTATGTACTCGCCGACCTGGGCATCACCTTCCATCACCAGCGTCGAGCTCACGACATTGTCGAGAAAGTCGCGGTCATGGCTGACCAGCAGCAGCGTGCCGGGATAGTCGCCCAGCAGGTCTTCCAGCAACTCGAGCGTTTCCACGTCGAGGTCGTTGGTGGGTTCGTCCATCACCAGCAGGTTGGATGGCTGCGCGAACAGGCGTGCCAGCAGCAGGCGGTTGCGCTCGCCGCCGGAGAGCCGCGTGATCGGCGCGCGCGCGCGTTCCGGGGTGAACAGGAAATCCTGCAGGTAGCCGATGATGTGCTTGCGCTTGCCGTTGAGTTCGATGAACTCGCGGCCCTCGGCCACGTTCTCGATCGCGTTCCAGTCCTCGCGCCACCCTGCGCGAGGACTGG
>SCUY01000091.1 GCA_004322525.1 Lysobacter sp.
GGGTCTCGATCACCCCGTGATCCCGGAGCGGAACCATCAACGCCAAGGTCATGCGTCTGGTGGGAGCGACGGGCATCCGGCGCTCCTGTGCCATCAGAAGCGCGGCCAGGCCAAGGCAGCCTTGGATGCCCAAATCGTCGAGGGTGAGAGGCGGTGAGGGCATTGGATTCCGCGCTGGCGCTGGTCGCGAAATTAAGGATATCTTATGTTTGCCATTTCCCGATCCTGCAGGAACTGGCACGTCGCGGCGTTCTTGGTCACCCTATGGCGGTTCCCATGGGGGTGATTGGTGAAAAGTCCGGAACATCCGACGTCGTTTGCGCACCGCTTGCGGTGGGCGCGCGAGCGCGCAGGGCTTACCCAACTCGAACTTGGCGTGCGCGCCGGGTTGGAACCCAAAGTGGCCGCTCCCCGGATCAACCAGTACGAGAACGGTGTTCACGAGCCTAGGGTAGAGACGGCCCAGGCGCTCGCCGACGCCCTCGGGATCCCCCCGGCGTTTCTCTACACGACGGATGAAGAGCTAGCCGGGCTGCTATTGGTCTGGGCAGACTTGGAGAGCGATGAGAGGCGAAAGCTCCTCAAGAGCGCCGAGGCACAGCTCAAGAGTCAGAAGGCAAAAAAGCGAGCGAGCCGCTCGACCAAGTCGTCAGCGAAGAAGGCTGCAAAGAAATCGGCCTAGGCTTCCCGGCGAGCTGGTGCAAGTCGCGAGTTCAGATCGGTACGGGGATCCGATCGCGCGCCACACACACACCGTCCTGCAGCGCGTAAACCTCGACATAGTGGTCGCCATCGAAATCGGCGGTTTCCAGCCGTTGGCGGGTATTGCCCTTGTCGTCCTCGATCTGTCCGCGAAGCATATTCAACCGTTCCGCTTCAGGTCCACGGTTGCGCACTTTCCACTTCACCGTATAGGGGCCCGGAATAGTCGACGCGGCGACAAAGAAGCGGAGGTGTCGACCCTTGGGTACACGCTGGCGATTGCGCCGCTTCGCACTCAAAAGTGACTCCAGGATGTTCTCGGCCTTAATCTCGCATTCGAGCGTGATGTCATGGCGGATATCGACAGGGACCTGGTCCTCGATGAACTCCTCGCGATCGTCCACCCCCGGCAGCGCGGCTTTCCTGACAGCCTCGACCTTCGGAAACGGCCTTCCGAATACCTTGCGCCACACGGCCGAGCGGGCCTCGTCCCCCTCTGCGTCCACCGCCTCCTGGCAACGCCGCGCGGCCTTTTGCGCCTTCCCCTGGAACTTACCCTTGCACTTGACCCGGTCACGGCTCCCAGGCGCTAACCAGTAGTCCTGCTCCGGCAGTCCCGCGAGCCACGTGAACAGCGTGACCAAAAGCGTTGGATAGTCGCTTACCGCAGCATCGTGGTGCTCGGGGTGCGCTTCGAAGAAGTTGTAAGCCAGAGTATCGATGAGCAGCCCCCCGATCCCCACCCCGACCTGGTTCTTCCACGCCCGAAGCATCCGGCACACGTCCTGCAGACACCCGCCGGTCTCCGCATTCAATGCATGCACCGCGGCCATTTCGGGACGGGGCCGAGTGATCTTCCACCCTCCGCCGTCGTTGGTGTCGCCGTGTATAAAGTTCCCGTCTGCATCGGGAAACGCCGGAAGCACCTCGATGCGATAGCCACCGAGCTTGACGCCTACTACCTGTCCATCTGCCCGAACATCGGAACTCGGATAGCGCTTGAGCAGCGATGACCGCACTTCTTGGAGCATGATCGAAGGGCCATTGCCTTTCGAGCTCCGGTACCGGTCGTAATCTTCCTTTTGGATCTCGAAGACCATGTCGAGATCCGACACCCCATCAATCGCTGTACGGCGCCCGTAGGACCCGATCTGCCACGAGTGCGCCGACTCCGATTCGCTACCCCAGAAATCTCGGTTCAGCCGCTGGGTGATGTTGCGGTAGCGCGTCGAGATGTCGCTGACATTACTGATCGCCAGGTTGGCGAGGAAGTCAGTGAAGAGGCTGGTGTCCGTCATCCGCAAAGCCTCCAACCGCCGCCGCAGGCGAGCCAAGCGGCTAGCGCGAGCAGAGAAAGGCCCGCAAACAATGACGCGCTGAGTGGCACCTTATCGCGCCAGAAGCGGAACTTAAGCTGCTCGTCCATCCAGCCGATCTGATGCTGCCAGAAGAACTTGTAATGGGCATACCAGTCGCTGAGGAAGATCTGCTTGCTGATGCCGATGCGCAGATGCTCCTCAACGAGCAGCTGATAGCGGTCCATGAGATCGTCAATGGGCGAGTTCGCCGGACGGCTTTGTACTTCGTAGTACAGGCCGCGGAGCGAATGCGACAACGCCGTCAGGCGACTGCCGACCTCCGCGTACCGGGTGCGGTTCTCCTGATAGGAATTGAAGTAAAAAACCGCGTACGCAATGATCAGAAAGATCGCGGCCAAGAGCTTATCTTCGAAGGCCGGGACAACGAGGGCAAGGATGCCTGCCGCGAAACTCGCGATGCTGATCCAGCCTGGCGCCTTCTCGACGATGTCGAACGTCGCGAGATGCTTCTTTGCGCCGTATCCAACGTTGTAGCCTGTCTGCGCGATCTCGCGGAGAGCCAAGTTCCGGTCCACTGTGTGTCCTTATGCAGCCCGCAAAGCGTCACCCGCGCTTACGGTCGGAGGTATCGCTCGCGATATTCGCGCGGCGTTTGGCCAATGAGATAACGTTTCCACCCTCTTGCAGCGCTGATGCGGGAGCTGGCTCTGGTGCTTTCCATAGGGCTTCGACGAACTCATTGAGAATGCTTGCCTGCACGCAAAAGCTTCGGCAGTAGGCCGAAAAGTCCTTGCCTGCATGCGCGAAGCCCACCCGGACGGCCTGTGGAAACAGCTCCGGCACTTCCTTCGGGATAAGCGCGTCCTCACGCTCGATCCGAGCCTCGCCACCCCGATTGAGCCGGATCACGCCCGTTCGGTATTGATCCTCGCTGATGAGATCGAGTTGCTTGGCGCGATACAGCAGTGCGGCCTTCGAGACCTTCCACCGAAGCTTCAGCTCCGACAGCCCGTGCCAGTTGAGATGGCTCCCGCGCATGCGCGGGAACTCCTTCACGAAGCTGCTGCGCGGCAGGAGGAACGCGCCGGCGAATCGATTGGCTTCGCCTTCGGTCCTCCGATCGCCCGTGAGCTCGCCCACGTGCATGACGAGATGCCCCAGCTCATGAGCCACATCGAACCTCAGCCGGCAGGCTGACGCCTCGTCAGCGTTCAGAACGATGATCGGCCGGGAGGCACTTATCGAGTACGCATCGACCTCGCGCGACACACCCTTGAAGCTCGTCACGACGACGCCGACGTTCTCCGCCAGGCGCACCATGTTCTGGATGGGCCCCAGCCCCAGCCTCCATTGACGACGGCAGGCTTCGGCTGCCTGCTCGATGTCGACTAGGGAGCGGACTTCATGCTGGGGGATCGATGGGGCAGGAAACTCGACCTGTTCTTCGACACCGGCCACGAGGCGCCGAAACAGCTCGCCCTTCGCCAGCGCCATGTGCTTGATGGCAGCACGCGCGGTGAAGTGCTTGCGGAAGTGGCACTGCTCCTCCGAGATGGAGCCAGGCGCCTGGCGATAAAAAAACACAGGGTAGACCTGTGTCATGTCGGCGATCGCCTCCAGAACGGGTTCTGGAGGGGTGATCTGCTCGGTCTCGATCTTGTGGACGTACTGGCGCGTCTTCCCGAGGTGCGCGGCGACCTCTTCCAGGGAATATCCGTGGAAGAGCCGTGCAAGCCGGATGTTCGCGCCGATGACGGCGGAAGGCATGGGTCAATCCTGGGTCGCTTCGTCGCCGGCCGCCTTGTCGGGCAGCGCCTGGATGCGCGGTCGGACCTTTGCGGGCTCGAGTGCCACCTCGGCCGGCACGTCGACATCGACGCTGCTGATCACCGGTGCGCTGCGCGAGTGCTGCCAGCGGAAGACTTCGTTGTCGCCTTCGTCGTAACCGATGAAAAAGACCTCAACATCCTCATCCGGCGTGGCCGGCTTGGCGACGATAAAGCGAAAGAGTGCGGGCTCGCCGAGCGAATCGGCAAACAACTGGTCGCAGGCGTTTCGACGGAAGAAGCCACGCTTACGGGGCTGCAGTGGGTCGTCGGCAAAGAAGCGGCAAGGCACGCCACCGATCTCGAACGTGACGTCCATCGCGGCGTTGGTGAGCTTCAGCCACTCATGCTGGCCATTCGTACAAAGATGGATCAGGGCATTGCGCGGACGTCCGAACGTTGCGCAGCCCCGGGTGTACCCGTCGTCGAGCGGCGTGGCCATTTCCAGCTCGGTATCGAAGAACACGTCGAGAAGAGCTTCGGCGACCACCCGCAGGCGGGCATCACTGAGGGCCGGGCGGAAATCAGTCGGTCGGGACGAAGCCATCGCGGTCCTCTTTGTGCGTTTTGGCAGAGTTGTCAACTGCGATCTTTATGCAGTTCTGACGTGTTGTCAACTCCTGCCGCTTGGCCCGGCAATCCTCCGCCGGCGGGCCGTCCGTCGCTTGTTTCGGTCGTCCTCGCGGTCTGAAGGAGGATGCGGTCCGGCTGGCACCGAATATAAGACATCCTTAATATGTGGCGTCGACTGATGCGATTGCCATGCCTCCAAATCCCTTGCAGCTGTTGATCGAAGCATCGGTCGCCGATCCTTCGCGTGAGCCGGAGTTCCTGGCCGAGCTGCTTGAGGCTCCGCTATTCGTCCACCTTCCGCTGGTCGACGATAGCGGTCGCATCCGCTTGGTTCAGTTCACCCGCCCGGATGGGCTCTCGGTCATCCCGGTGTTCTCGGATTTCGACCGAGCCAACAAGGCTGCCCAAGGCAACGTTCGGGTGGCGACTGTCCCGGGACGGGATCTGCTGACGGCGTCGCGTGGCGCCACCCTGATGCTCGATCCCAACGACACCAGCTGCACCCTATACCCGGAGGAGATCGCAGCCCTCCTCGATGACGGCATCGCCCTGCCTGCGCCTGTGAAGGCATCGTCTGGCCACGCCGAGCTGGGGCCCGCAGACGCAAGCTATGCCTGGCTTGGCGACCTCGCGGTTGCTGCGGTCGAGCCCATAGATCCAGTCTCTGCAGTCTGGTTGGCGCGACGCGTCGATGTGCCATCGGGTGCGCCACCCACCATGGTGGTGATCCTCTCGGTTCCTCCGGCCCACGAGGAACGGGCCATCCGTGCCCTTGGGCTCGCGTTCTCGGCACGGCTACGCGATACCGGCCTGACGGTGGACGCGACCACGGTGGACCCGCAAGACGAGCAGCCGTGCCCGACGGACATCGGGATCCAGCCCCACTGGTCTAGGACTCACCGTGGCAAGGGACATTGAAGCGGACGACAGCGGGGCACTTGAGGTGACCACTGAGGCGCAGGCGCCGCCTCAGGCGGAGTCACGGGCACTGCAGTCAGCGAAAGCCGCGGGCAAATGGCTCGGGCTAGACGACGCCCTTGTCCGGACGTTGATCGCCCCCGGGCATTCAGAAGCGATGCCTGCGATCGACCGAAATGCCGCTGCGCAGCTGTCGCATGTCGCGAGGAGCCTACGTCGCCTGGTCAGAAGCCCGATGATCGGGCGGCGTTGGTTGAATGGCCCGAACACGGGGATCGGTATGCGCCCGATCGATTTGCTGCGCTCACCGGGCGGGCTCAGGCTCCTACATGACTACTTGATGCAGTTTGAGCCGAGGTAGCGGTGCGCGCCTCGCGGGCGTCGAGCAGGGACTCGACGCGGCGATGCAACGTGTAGGGCCGCAGATACATTTGCATGAAGGCCCAGCAAAAGCCCACGAGCACCGCCTCGTACGGAACCACGATCAACGCACCACGAAGGCTTTGGCCAGCGGGGCTTGCCGCCGCCAGCAGGCCAAGCAGCATCAGCACGCCGGCGACGGCCATGAGGGCATAGCCATAGGCTGCCTGACCTCTACTCGCCGAAATGGTTACCGATGCTCCGAAGCGCAGATTGCTCGTTCGACCAAGAAGTCGGATGTCACGATCCGTCAGGCCGGTCTCGCACTTGAACAGGAGGACGCCGGCGCGCTCGCGCCGACCGAGATCGAAGCCGAAGCGACGCCTGAACTCGATTTCGTGCCTGTAGGCGTCGAAGTACTCAGGTGCCACCGACATCACGGTGGCATCGAGCACCTCCCAGACATCATGCGTCGACGGTGCATGTGAAGCCGCGTCACTCGGATCCGGAGGAGCGTTCGCATCTGCAGCTAAGGCAGCCTGAGCCTTACGGTAGGCGGGGTGAGACGTCAGCCACACCTCGAAGGCCTCCAGATCCTCACGCCTGTGCTCTTTGCCGCGACTCGGGAAGGGGATCACGCGCCCTTTCGGCTTATCGCCGTCCATGGGCACCCATCACCGAACGAACCATCGTCCGCATCGCCTCGGGGCTCATCGGTCCGAACTCGATGCGCATCAGATAGAGGGCGCCCAGGACGCTGGCGAAGGCCTTCGGTTTCAGCGGCTTTCCGTCCAGATGGCGCACCAAGGCCTCTGTCACGGTCTCGAGCACCTCGACGTCTAGTGCCTGCCCGAACGTGCGGGCCTCCGCCGGATCCCAGAAGCTGATCGGGTCAATCCGGTACACGCGCCACAAGGACTCGGCCACCGAAAACGGCATCTCCCGTAGTCCGCGCTCGTAGTTGGCGTAGGTGCTCAGCCCAAGTCCCAGCGACGCGGCGAAGTCCGCCTGGCTTAGCCCGGCCTCCGCTCGAACACGAGCCAGCATGGCGGCGGGGTCGACCCGTTCAATCGTGGTTGCGTGCCTAGCCATACGTATCTATATTGAGACGGGGAATCGCATAAGATTCGCTTAAGAGTACGAGACTTGCGGCGCGAACGAAAACGCCATGAGCGGATCAAGATGCGCCTGCGCCTCGCGGGAAGTTCGCTGTCGGCTATCGCCCGGGATCTGGGGGTGCAACCGACGACGGTAACCGCCGTCAGTCAGGGGGTGCGACGTTCGCGTCGGATCGAAAGCGCCATCGCGGCGGCCCTCGCCACTGAACCCCAGAAGCTCTGGCCCGATCGCTATGCAGCGGTCGCCGAGCCTTCCACTACCACTCACTAACCATCTGGAGCGTCCGATGACGTAGGTCGACCTGCGCCACCACAACTTTTCACGGACGCAAAAAAAGCGGCTGGTGTCCTCCGACAGACACCAACCGTTGGGCTTTTTTGAACAGCTTCGTCAGTTGCAACCGACGGGCCCATTCTGAGTCGCGTTCAAAAGCTTTGTCAACTCCGAGCGCCCCATTTCGGGCGCCTCGCCGGGTGACTGCGTCCATTCGTTTTCCATACGAATGGAGACACCATGGTTTACAAGCAAGCCTGTCGGCTGCTGCTGACGACAGACTCCTCCGATCGCGCCATCGCTTCGATGGTGGGGAAGTCACACAACACGATCGCCAAGTACCGCGAGACCCTTCTCGCGGCGGAAGTCACGTGGGACGAATTCAAGGACCGTGATGACGAGGGCATGCGGCGGTTCTTGCATGCCGGCCGCGAACGCGCACGCAAATCCTTCGTGGAGCCTGATTGGGACTACGTCCATAAGGAGATGGCTCGGCCCCACATGAACCTCACGCTCCTCCACGACGAGTACAAGACCGGGCTGAGCGAAGGGGCGATGTCCGAGAGTGAGTTCCGGCGTCGCTACGCTGCCTTCAAGAAGACGCTAAACATCTCGATGCGTCAGCCGCGGCGGCCGGGATACGCGATGTACGTCGACTATGCCGGCACCCGACCGTGCATCACGAATCCGGATACGGGCGAAAAAACCCCGGTCGAGCTGTTCATCGCCGTGGTGGGCGTGAGTCGAAAGACGTTTGCCACGGCCACCATGTCCCAGCAGCTGCGCGACTTCACCGAAGCGCATGTCCGCTCGACTCAGTACTTCGGGTGCCTGACGGCAGTCTGGACGTCCGACAACCTGAAATCGGCAGTCACCAAGATCACCAAGAAGGAGGGGCACTACATCAACCCCACCTACCAGCACTGCGCTGACCACTACGACGTCACGGTTCTCCCCACCCGCGCACGCAGGCCCAAGGATAAGGCACCAGTCGAAAACGCGGTTCGGCTGGCGTACTGGTACATCCTCCTGCACCTGCGCAATCGGACCTTCTTCAGCCTGGCCGAAATCAACGCCGCGATCCTCGAGCGGTGCGATGTCTTCAACGACAGGCCGATGAAGCAGCGTGACAAGCGCAGCCGCAATGAGATCTTCGAGCAGGAAGACAGGCCGGTGATGCGTCCGCTTCCGGCGCAGCCCTATGAGTTCTCCGAGTGGAAGATCGGGATCACGGTGCCGACGAACTACCACATCCCGTTCGAGGGCAACTATTACTCGGTCCCGTACACGCTGGTGGGTCGCAAGATCGACATGGCCGCCCTGCACGACGCGGTGCAGTTCTTCCAGTGCAGTCAGCTCGTTGCAACGCACCCCAGGGTCATAGGCCGGGACCAGACGATTACGAACGAGGACCACCAGCCTGCCGCCCACAAGGCCTTCAGCCAAGATCAGTTCCTCGCTTCGCTCAGCTGGGCCGAGTCTGCCGGGCGTGGCATTCATGCGTACGCCATCGAGCATGTGAAACGTCATAGCGGGGCACGCTCGCAGGCTGCGCTGAAGGGGCTCAAGCGGATGGCCGCGGAGTTCACGGCAGAACGCCTGGATGCCGCCTGCAAGCGGGCCTTGGCGCTCAACAACATCACGAACAAAGCCCTCGAGTCGATGCTTCAGTCGGGGCGCGAGAGCAAGCCGATCGACACGCCTCAAGCCGCGAATGACCCCGTGTCCGCCCACGAGAATGTGCGCGGCGCCCACAACTACGCCTAGGAGTTCACATGCAATCCCATCAGATGATCGAACAGCTCCGCGGCCTTCGCCTGCACGGCATGGCCGAGGCGCTGGAACAGCAGCTCGGGTCCTCGTCCTTTGCCGACATCGGGTTCGAGCGGCGCCTGCAGATGCTGCTGCACAAGGAGTTCAGCAACCGGGAAACCGCTCGCTTCAACCGCATCATCAAGAACGCGAAGCTGAAGGTCATCGCCCACCCGGTCGACATCAAGTACCCGCCGGGTCGAAATCTCGACAAATCGGTCGTGTCCGACCTGCTGACCTGCTCGTGGATCCACAGCAATCGGGGCGTGCTCATCACCGGTGCGACGGGCACCGGAAAGACCTGGCTTGCTTGTGCCCTCGGGGTCCAGGCGGCGCAGATGGGCCACACGGTGATGTACCGCAGGACCACCCGTCTGCTGGAGGAGCTTTCGCTGGCGCAGGACGACGGCAGCATTCTGAAGCTGCGCAACCAAATCGCTCGGACCAAGCTGTTGATCCTGGATGATTTCGGCATCAAGGACCTGACCGTGCAGGGGCGGAACGACCTGCTCGAGGTGCTCGATGATCGCGACGACTCCGGAGCCCTGATCATCGCCGGCCAGAAGCCGGTCCGGGAGTGGCATGACTGGATCAAGGATCCGACGATTGCCGATGCGATCCTTGAGCGGGTGGTGCACCAGAGCGTGAAGCTCGAGATGAAGGGCGACTCGATGCGGAAGGCTGCCCGGCGGGCACCACAGCCCGCTTGACGGCTGTGGCCAACGGGCTGGCTGGGGTGGTCAGTCCGTTGGCGCCGCCGGATAGACGGTTGACGGTACTGGTCACACCACTGGCGCCACTGCTCAGCAAGCTGACCATGTCGGTTAGCCGCCCGGCGCTACCGGAGCCTCCATCCGGCTGCGCTGTTCACACAGGCTGGCAGTACCGGTGCGCGACGCTGAGGACGTGCGTCAACTGAAAGACGTTCTGCAAGATGGGTCCGAGGATGCGATCCAGCCCTGCGAACCCGCCCGTTTGATGGACGTAAAAGGCATTGAGTCTCGGGGCGAGGTGCACCACATGGTAAAGAGCGTCGGTGCTTGGCTCTGCCG
>SCUY01000092.1 GCA_004322525.1 Lysobacter sp.
GCATTCGACGCACTGCCGAAGGGCGCATTGGTGGGCGCGAAGACGGTGAACGGGCCGGGCCCCTTGAGCGTGTCGACGAGCCCGGCGGCCTTGACCGCGGCCACGAGCGTCGTGTGGTCCTTCGAGTTGACCGCGTTGTCGATGATGTCCTTTTCGGCATACATCGCCGCGCCACCCACCATCGGGTTTTCGGCAGCGGCAGCGGCCGGCGCGGCGGCGGGTTCCGGCGCCGGCATGCTGTCCGCAGCGTTGGTGTCGACAGGCGGGGTTACGGCATCGGATTCCGGCTTGGGGCTGCAGGCTGAGAGGGCGATGAGCGAAGCGATCGCGAACGGGAGCAGACGGGAAGTCATGAGGCAGGTCTCCAGGGTGGCGTGGTGGCCGGGTTGGCCGTCATGCAGATTTACGGCGCGAACGGGCCGGCGGATGCAGATATCGGATTCGCTCGGGCTCTCCGGAAGCGCTCACCCTGCGCGGCGCATCCCGTCGGCATCGAGCCCATCGAGCGCGGCGCGGAATTCGGCCGCGGCAAAGGGTTTCCGGCAGACGCCGATGTGGGCGAAACGCGGTGGCAACACCACGTGCGCATTGGCAGTGGAGAAGAAGAACGGAACACTGCGCGCGATCAGTGCATCGGCGACCGGATAGACCACTTCGGTGCCGAGGTTGACGTCGAGGATGGCGGCATCGATTTCCGGCATCGATTCGATCAATGCCATCGCGTCGCCAACCGTTGCGACCGGGCCGAGCACCTCGGCGCCGAGGTCACCGAGCGTGTCGGTGAGCCCGAGTGCGAGCACGAACTCGTCTTCGACGAGCAACAGGCGCAGTCCCTGGATACGCGATGGCATGGTGATTCGATTCCCGTTGAAGGTGGCGCGACGGCCGGCGCCGACGGATGACGAGGATGCTCCGGCACCCTCCTGCGGATGAGTGCGATGGATGTCAGGGCAGCCGGCGGATGATGTGTGTGTCGCGTTCGCAGACGGAGACATGGGTCTGGGGCGTGACGGTACCCACCACCTGCACGCGTTGCCCGACCGCAAGCGTCGACGCGCTGCCGATTCCCGTCGCCCTGCACAGGTTCCAGCGCGCAGGCAGTTCCACCACGACTGGCGCACCTTCATCGCGATCGACGGTTACCCGTGCATTGCCGTCATAGGCCCAGGGCGCCAGATCGACGGCGGTGACCGCGCCCTGGAAGCGCACTTCCTCACCGGCGACGAGTGCATTGCCTGCGACGCCGGCCGACGCGCACGCGCCGAGCAGCAGGGCGGCGGCCGCGGGCAGTGACGCCCGCAGGGCAGCTGCATGCGCGGCGATGGGATGCGGGTGTAAAGGTCGGCTCATCGCGTTCTCCTTGACCGGGGCCAGCCATCATCCGCAACGGGCCGCGCACGATGGATGAACGCGGTCAGGTGTCCACGCGCGCCAGGTGCGCGATCGCCGCCGTGGCTGCTTCGCGCCTGCTGTCGTCGAACAGGCTGATGCACAGGTCGAGCGATGCCGCATCGTCGAGACAGCGCGCGTTGACATCGATGCCGTCGGGATGGCTTCGCGGCACGTAGAAGCTCTTGATGCCGCAGGTGGCGCAGAAACGGTGTCGTGCGGTGCCCGTATTGAAACGGTAGTCCAGCAGTGCGTCGTCATCGGCAAGCAGGCGGAAGCGCGTGACCGGAACGATGAGGTGCAAGAACCCTGTCATCCGGCAGATCGAGCAATTGCAGTCGAGGACTTCAAGCCTGCGGGGTGCATCGACCTCGTAACGCACGCGACCGCAATGACAGCCTCCGCGATAGGTGACGTATTCGAATTGCGGCGCGTTCATGTCGGCGGGCGTGCAAGGAAGAATGCCTATTGAAACGCATTCATGGCGGCCACGGGTGGCGGCCAACGCACATCACGGCATGCAGCGCTGCTGCCGGTACCGATCAAAGTGTCAGCTCCCCTATGACGGGTCAGCCTCCGCTCGCCGCTTCCTGGGCCTGGGCGAGTTCGGGTTTGCGCGGCGTCGTTTTGGCAGGCCGCGCGCCGGCTTTCCCGCGCGCCTCGGTTTTGGCTTCGCGCATGGTCCGGGTCAGCTCGGCCATCACCTGTCCAAATGCGTTTTTCGAGCGCGAAATACCGGGTGTCGAGCCGGCGGCCGCCGGCGCGGCCGTGACCGCGGAAGCACGGTCCTGTGCATGCACGAGTGACGGAGTGGCAAGCATGGCAAGCACAAGCAATGTCATGGACCGGTGCATCGGTACTCTCCTGTCGCCTGCAGGCGGGGCGACGCGCGCAGACTAGGAGGCCGAGCGGACAGCGACCGTGAAATTCCAGGCGGTATCGAGCGCCGTGTTACCGCCGTATCGGTAGCGCTCAGCGAGATGGTGGTGACGTGAGGATCGAGCACCGCTGCGGTGTGGTCTGCATCGGGCATTGCGGCGTGCGCGAGCCGCGAAGCGACCGGCCGGTGAACGGATGTGCGTGGCCGCGTACAGGATTCACGCTGCGGTGACCGCCCGGCGCAAGGATGCACACATCCCGCCGGTGGAACCGCCATGACTCCTCGCCCCATCCCTGCAGCGCCTTCCTTCCTCGCCTGTTCTCTCGCGACCCTGCTCGCGGCCTGCACGCAGTCGCCCACCCCTGTGGCGAAGGCACCCGCCGCACCCGCTACGCCCGCCGGCTCAGATGCCGTCGTTGCACCCGCCGTGACAGGCGCCGGAGCTCCTGCTTCGGCCACTGGCACGCCGGGTATGCAGGACGGTCAGCCCGGCGCACCGGGCAACGCATTACCGGTGGGGCCGGGCAGTGCCGCGCCGCCCGTTCCTGCGACGCCGGCCGAACCCGCCGTCGCGCCGGCCGCAGCGGAAGCGGGCCTGGCGAAAGACGACCCGCTGCGCGCGCAGGTATTGCTCGAACGCGCCTTTTTTTCGCCAGGCGAGATAGACGGTGCGAATGGCGGCAACATGCGGCGCGCAGTCAGCGCCTACCAGGCCGCGAACGCGCTGACCGTGTCGGGCAAGCTCGACACCGCCACTTGGGAGCGCCTGGGGCAGGACACCGCGCCGATACTGGTCGATTACGCGCTTACCGCCGATGACGTCGCCGGCCCGTTCGCGAAGACACCGAAGCAACCGATGGAGATGGCGAAGCTCGACGCGCTGCCTTACGAGAGTGTCGAGGAAAAAGTCGCCGAGAAATTCCACATGAGTCCGGCGCTTCTGAAGAAGCTCAATCCACAGGCTGAGCTGGCCGCCGGTACGACCATCACCGTGCCGTATGTCGCGCCGGGCGAGCGCCTGCCCGCACCGGCAAAAATCGTGGTCGACAAGTCGGATTCGACGCTGCTGATCGTCGATGCCGCCGACCGCACGCTCGCGCAGTTCCCGGTCACCACAGGCAGCCCGCAGTTCCCGCTGCCGATCGGCGAATGGAAGATCACCGGTGTGGGCAAAGACCCGGTGTGGAGTTTCGATCCCAAGCTGATCGCCGGCACCAAGAAGACCGATCGCAAGGCCGAGATTCCGCCAGGGCCCAACAATCCGGTCGGCACGGTGTGGATCGACCTGAGCAAGGAGCATTACGGCATCCACGGCACGCCGCATCCCGATCGCATCGGCAAGACCGAGTCGAACGGCTGCATCCGCATGACCAACTGGAGCGCGCAGGCGCTGTCGAAGGTGGTGCGCCCGGGCATGCAGGTGACGATGCGCGAGTAGCGCGCAGCGCGTGCCCGGCAGTCATATAAAGGTTGACGGGCCTCACTGCGGATCACGCCGGTAGACTGTCGCGGTCTTTCCGGAGCCCGCGCATGTCCCGACCGATCGTTTCCGCCGTCCTCCTCCCGCTGATCCTTGCTGGCTGTGTGGCGATGCCCGTGGCCCAGGCGCCGGCGGTGGTGCCTATACCCGTGCCAGACGCGGCCGAGCCCCAGGTGGCGGCGGTCGCCCCGGACGACAACCTCAATGCGGTGCTGTGGATGCGCTCGGCCGAGTACCGGGCCGCATCGGCACAGGCCTATCGCGCGGCCATCGCGCAGCTCGACCGGGCGATGAAGGATCGCGACTGGGATGCGCTCGATCCGGCGGAACGCGCGAATCCCGCACGCGGGCTGCCGCCAGCGGTGGTGCTTGACGTGGATGAGACCGTACTCGACAACTCGCCCTACCAGGCCCGTCTTATCGCGTCGGGCGATGAGTACAGCGAACCCACCTGGGATGCATGGGTGCAGGAACGCAAGGCGCGCCCGGTTCCAGGCGTACTGGATTTCGCGAAGGCGGCGCAGGCACGTGGCATCACGCTGCTCTACCTCTCCAACCGTGCCGTGCACCTCAAGGAAGCCACGCTCGCCAACCTGCGCGCCGCCGGCTTGCCGGTGAAGAACGACAGCGTGTTCATGGGGCTTGGCACCGTGGTGCGGGACTGCGAGCAGGATGGCAGCGAGAAGAACTGCCGACGTCAGCTGGCAGGCCGCAGCTACCGCGTGCTTATGCAGTTCGGCGACCAGCTGGGCGATTTCGTGCAGGTGCCGGCGAACACACCCGAGGGCCGCACCGCGGTGTATGAGGCGCATGCCCGGTGGTTCGGCGAACGCTGGTGGATGCTTCCCAATCCGTCCTATGGCTCATGGGAACCGGCGCTGTTCAACAACGACTACCGCCAGCCGCGCGACGCGCGTCGCCAGGCCAAGCGCGGTGCGCTGGACACGGCGCCATAGCACGCCGTTGACTGTGCGACGCCGGCGCAGCCCGGTGCCGGCCAAAAAAAGCGGGCCCGGCAAGGGCCCGCATCGGTAATGCGTTACAGGTGATGCTCAGCGGTCGTTGCCGCTGCGGCCGCCCTGGTTACCACCCTGATTGCTGCCCTGGTTGCCACCACCGCGGCCCGCTTCCCCGCCCTTGCGGCCGGCTTCGCGCGCTTCCTGCGATGTGAATTCATGCGCATTGCCGCTCTCGTGTGCGGAGCGCCCACCCTTCGAGGCGAGCTCGCGCTGTTCTTGCGGATCCATCGCCGCGAAGCCGCGTTCGTTGGTGCCCTGGTTGCCGCTGCGGCCCTGATTGCCACCTTCGGTGTTGCTGCCGCGACCGCCCTGATTAGTATTGTTACCACCCTGATTGCCAGCCATTGTCTGATCCTCTTAGATGCTTGGGAGAGATTTCGCGAGCCAAGCCGCGGCCCGGGCTCAACATCGCTCACCCTGTGTAAGCATCATGGGACAGTCACGTTTGCGATGGATTAACGCCATTCACCGCAGTAAACGGCTGTTGCAGCAGCATCGCTGTCGAGAGCAGATCAGGCGCGGAACGTACGCTGGGCGATGCGATGCGATGCAGTGCGATGCAGTGCACCACCGTCCATATGGCTTGAACGGTTTGCTTAAGTCATTCGCCAGGCATCAGCTTTACTCATGCAGCCGGGATGGCATGTGAGACTTCATCCGGCAAGGCAGGCCGAACAGGCTGCAACGTATCCAGCAGGCCCTGCAGCGCGCCGATATCCACCGGCTTGCTCAGATGATGGTCGAAGCCCGCATCCCGGCTGCGCGCGCGATCCTGCGGCTGGCTCCAGCCGGTGAGCGCGATCAGCGTGGTGTCCGACCGCGCCGGCTCGTTGCGGATGCGGCGTGCCACCTCGTAACCGTCCATGCCGGGCATGCCGATATCGAGCAG
This sequence comes from Lysobacter sp., assembly GCA_004322525.1. Lineage (GTDB taxonomy): Bacteria > Pseudomonadota > Gammaproteobacteria > Xanthomonadales > Xanthomonadaceae > Cognatilysobacter. Next base: position 5,658 of record SCUY01000092.1, read on the forward strand.
CACGACATCCGGGCCGAACGACGACAGCAGGTCGAGTGCGGAGGCTCCGTCGAACACCACGCGGTGTTCAAGCCCAAGCAGCTGCAGGACCATGCCCATCGACTCGGCCGAATCAACGTTGTCATCGACCACGAGCACGCGCAGGCCACGATCGGACGCCGGCGCCAGGGGAATCACTGGCGCGCTGGGCACCGTGCGCGCGGTTGCCAGCGGCAGGCGCACGATGAATTCCGAACCGCAGCCGCGCCCGTCACTGCAGGCATGCACTTCGCCGCCGTGCATCTCCACCAGATTTCGCACAAGCGTCAGGCCGATGCCCAGGCCGTCATGCGCGCGGTGCGCCTCGCGCCGCCCCTGCGTGAACAGTTCGAACACATGCGGCAGCATCTCGGGCTCGATGCCGATCCCGCGGTCGCGCACCGAGATGCGAACATGCGGGCCGTCGCGGCGGGCGCTGACAGTGATCTCGCCGCGGGGTTCCATGTATTTCGCGGCATTGTTGAGCAGGTTGCCGAATACCTGGGTGATACGCACCGGATCGGCTTCCAGGCCCAGCGGTTCGGGCGGGAAATCCAGATGCAGGCGATGCTCGCCCGCTTCGATCAGCGGCAGGCTGAGATCGATCGCATTGCTCAGCATGGTGGCGACGTCGATGTGTTCGCGTCGCAGGGCGACAGTGCCGCGCGAAATGCGCGAGACATCGATCAGGTCGTCGACCAGTCGCACCATGTGGTCCACCTGCCGGGTCATGATGCCGCACAGGTCGCGATCATCGGTGGGCAGGCGTTCGTCGGAGCCGAGCAGGTACAGGGCATTGCGGATGGGCGCGAGCGGGTTGCGCAGTTCATGGCCGAGCATGGCGAGGAACTGGTCCTTGCGTCGCGCCGATTCCGCCAGTTCGTCACGCGCTGTGTGGAGTTCGTCGAGGTGGCGCGAGATCTGGTACTGGCGTTCACGCGCACGCAGCGCGGTGCGCACGTTGCTGGTCAGTGCCGCGAGGCGTAGCGGCCTCTCCAGCAGCATCACGTTGCCCAGTTCGGACATCGCATCGGAGACGAAGCGTGAATCGCTGCCTTCCCGGGTAAGGATGAGTACCGGCAGGTCGGACCACCGCGGCTGCCGTGCAACTGCCTGCGCGAGCACGCCATGTGCGCCGCAGGCCAGCAGTTCCTCGCATACGAATACCGCGCCCGCACCGGATTCGAGCTCGCGTGCCAATTCCGAAAGGTTGCGGCATGGATGGCAGACGATGCCTTCGCGTTCCAGTACATCCGCGGTCATCGAGCAGTCGCGCTGTGTGGGCAGCAGCAGGAGTACGCGGGAGGAGCAGTTTGCCTGGGAGTTCGCCACGCTCATCGCGAAGGTGATTCGCCGGGGCAGTCGCTGCGATCGTATGGGACACCCGTCAGCACGCCACGGAAGTGCCGCAGCGGCTCGCCGATGGCGACACCCGCCGAGCTGAGGGCGAAGGGACGGATCGTGCGTTCGTGGCCACCGGTACGTTTCTTGAGGACGGAGATCGCACGCTGCACTTCGCCCCTCGCCTCGAAGTAACGCAGCAGCACCACGGAATCGGCGAGGTAGCTGACGTCGACCATGTTGGTCATTTGCCCGATCAAACCCTGCTGCGCACTCACCAGCACCGTTACGACGCCACGGTGCGCGAGATAGGTCAGCAATTCGTGCAGCTGCACCACCATGAAGCGCTCTTCGGGCATTGCATTCATGTAGCCGTTGAGGCTGTCGATGATGATGGTGCCCACGCCGTCCCGATCCACGGCTTCGACGATGCGATGGGCAAACTCGCCGGGCGACAGCTCTGCCGGATCGACCGATTCAACGCGGATCGAGCCATCGGCGATATAGCGGGACACATCGAAGCCGATGCCTTCCGATCGCGTCACCAGCGAGCGCACGGTCTCGTCGAAGGTGAAGATCGCGGCGCGTTCGCCACGCTTTGCCGCTTCCAGCGCCACCGAAGTCGCCAGCGATGATTTGCCCGTGCCGGCTGCACCCATCAGCAATGTGCTGGTGCCGCGGTGCAGACCACCACCGAGCAACTCATCCATCTGGAGTGAGCCGGTACTGACCGTTTCCTGGGCCATCTCCTGGCGGTGGCTGGCTGCCACCAGCCGAGGGAAGACCCGGACTCCCCCGGTCTCTATGACATAGTCATGCCAGCCGCTGGCGAAACGTCGGCCGCGGTACTTCGCTACCCTCAACCTGCGGCGATCGCCGCCAAAGTCAGGATGCAGCTGGGTCAGGGCAATCGATCCATGCACGATCGTATGCACATGCAGGCCATGCTCGGCCGAAGCCGCATCATCCAGCAGCAACACGGTGCACTGCTGGCCGACGAAGTACTGCTTGAGCGCGAGCACCTGGCGTCGGTAGCGCAGTGCCGAGCCTGCCAGCAGGCGCAACTCCGCCAATGAATCGAACACCATCCGTTGCGGGCGCAGATCCTCGACCTGGTCGATGATCCGCTTGGTGGTATCGCCCAGCTCCACCTCGGAAGGATGGAACATCGTGTAGTGCGAGTCCGGGTCCAGGCTGTCGTGTGGCGGCGCCAGTTCATGGATGCGGATGCCCTCCAGGGACCAGCCGTGCGACGCGGCCACCTCGCGCAGTTCGTGCGCCGTTTCAGAGAGGGTCACATAAAGTGCGGTTTCGCCTTCACGCACGCCTTCCATGAGGAACTGCAGCGCGATCGTTGTCTTGCCCGACCCCGGCATTCCTTCAACAAGATAGAGGCGATGCGGCGTGAAGCCGCCATCTAGCACGGTATCAAGCCCTGCAATGCCTGAACGCAGCAGAGGAGGACAGGCGGGAAGCATCTGTTTCATCGAATCCAGGAGTGGCTGGGGCTACAAGACAGGACCGCATGGCACTGGCGGTGAACCACGTAATGGGAACATCGCGGCGTTAATTTTGCGTCATGAACGCGTATGCGGCGCTGCGGCTACCAAGGCTCAGCCAGTGCGCGCGATCGATGTCTGGATGTCTTCGAGACGCACGCCACGGGTCTCGACCCCGCTGCGCCACAGCATGAGCATCGACACCGCCATCGGCAGCGCGACCAGCAGCGCGGACAGTACGAAATGGCCGAAGAAGCCGAGTACACCCAGCCCCGCTCCGAGGATGCCGCCGAACTTGGAACTCGCCGCGATCACGCCCGCGCCGGTACCGCGCAGGTGCACCGGATAGATCTCGGCCGCATAGGGAATGAGCATCGCGATCACGCCGCTCACGCTCACCAGAAGCGCTGCGGTGGCGGTGATCACTGCGACCGGCGAACGCACGCCGGTGGTGGCCATGACCGCCAGCGCGAGCAGCGAAAGCACCGTGAAGCCTACGAACAGCACCAGCGCGCGATAGCTGCTCCAGCGGTGATAGAGCCAGACCACCAGCGCGATGCCCGGCAATGCGTACAGGGCCGATCGCGCCAGCAGCGCACTGGCGGCTTTGGGGTCGACGCCGAGCGATGACAGATTGACCGGCAGCCACAGCAGCACGCCGAAATTCACCAGCCCCCACCCCGTTCCGCAGACCACCAGCCCGGCGGTGATACGGGAATGGCGACCCCGCATCAGCGCGCGCATGCCCTGTGCGGCGGGCGCCGGTTCGACCACGGGCGCACCGGGATGGCGCGCATCGTCGGCCTCCACGGCTTCCGCCGAGCCACCGGTGAAACGCCGCAATACGGCACGCGCGACATGCGCCAGGCCGGCATCGGAGAGGAAGCGCGGCGACTCGGGAATGAAGCGGTTGAGAAAGATGATGACCGCGCCGGTCGGTAGCCCGAGCAACCACAGCACACGCCAGCTGAAGAGGGGTTCGAGCGTCGCCGCCGCGCCGGCGGCGAGCAGGTAGCCGGCCGACGTGCCGATGCCGCCCAGCGCCACCAGCAGCCAGCCGCGGTGCGCGGCCGGCACTGTTTCGGCCATCAGCGTGAACGCGATCGGCAGCAGGCCGCCGGCCGAGGCACCCATCAGGAAGCACATCGCCAGGTTCCAGCCGAAGCTCGGCATCGCCCCGCAGATCGCCGTGCCGATGAACATCAGTGCCGAGAGCAGGATCGCCGCGCGTCGCCCGGACCGGTCGGCGATGCGACCCCAGACGACCGAGCCCACGGTCGTGCCGGTCAGCGCGAACAAGGCGAGGTAACTCGCTGTCGGCTTGCTGATCGCGTACTCGGCGCTCATGCCAGGCACGACGAAGCCCAAGGTGGCCGGCTTCATGACATCGATCGCGAGGGTGACGATCAGCACCAGCACCAGCTTCCAGTGCTCGATGTTGAGCGGTACGCCATCGGCGACGTGGAAATGCAGCGGCGCTGAGCGCTCCAGCCGCGCGCGGCGCATGTGGTCGATGCGCGGCATCATGCCGAAGGCCGAGAGCGCAAGCCCGAGCGGAATCGCCGCCATGCCGAGGACCATGCCGGGCGTCATCGGCATGCCGACCATCTGCCAGTGCGTGTGCTGGCCCATCAGGAACATCGGAGCGTGCGCGAATACGCCTGCGGTGATCAGCGCGCAGCCCAGCCAGAACGCGGCAGGATTGTGGAAGGAGATTCCGCTGGATTTCATGCCGCTTCCCGGTGCCCAGACGGAATTCTACCGTCGACGTGCTGCGGCGCCCTGCAGGCCGGTGCGCACCGCAGCCGGCTC
>SCUY01000093.1 GCA_004322525.1 Lysobacter sp.
GCTTGGCCACCGACCGGTAGCGCGTGAGCAGTGCCTCCGGCGTCTTCTCGAAGAAGCGTGGGTCACTGCGCAGGAAGGTGAAAAATTCCTGCAGGCTGCCCTCGAACCCGGTTTCGCGTTTCAGCGCCTCCATCCTCGCGCGGATCCGCGACACCTCGCGCAGGCCCAGCGCATGGATCTCCACCGCCCCCATGTCGGTCGTCGTGTAGTAGCGCGCCAGGAAGTCATAGTAGGCCTTGCCGTCCGGCAGGTCGGTGACTGCGATCGACGTCCGCGTCTTCGGCAGGTATTCGCGATCGAAGAAAGTGGCCATCGAACGGTAGGCCGGTACGACACGATCGCGAATCACCGCCTGTGACCGGGCCGCGAGACGCTCGCGGTCCGTGGCCCCGATGGCATCTGGAAAACGCAGAAACGGTCGATAGAACGGGCTCTTCGTCGGGTCGTCGACCACCTGCGCCGCAATCTGCCCGGGAACGCGCTGCATCAGCACGCGGGGCGGCAGGTTGCCGGCACGCAGGCCCTCCTTCATCAGGGTGACCGACTGCTCGACGATCGCCGGCACGCCGTCGAGCCGCGCGATCCAGTCCTCGTAATCCCTGACCGTCGCGAAGGGCAGCACCTCGGCGAGGCCGTCAGCGGTCTGCACGCCACCCTGGTGTCCGACCGGCTGAAGGTATTCACGGTACTTCTGGCGCTCGATGCCGCGTGCGAGCTGCCATTCGAAGGTGTCGTAATCCAGACGGTCGGCTGCCGAGAGTGACGACCGGCCGATGCGGTGCAGTCTCGCCAACGCGGCGCGATCCGCCGCTTCCCGCCGGGCGATCGCGGCGAGGCTGTAGTCGGTCCAGCGGTCATTGAAGCGCCGGTCGCCACTGAAGCTCGCGGCCTCGGGGGATTCGACCAGGCCGCGCTCCCATTCCTCCTCGAACAGCCGGCGTAGTTCGGCGTGTTGCGTGCGAGGCGATTGCGCGAGAGGCGCCTGCGCCGCATGGGCAGCGGGCTGGGCGGCGAGCACCGCGCCAAGCGCGACAGCGAGGATGATGGGTCTGAACATGCAACCTCCAGCGCAGTGTCGCCGGAGTCTAGCGCCGCCTGGGCTTCAACCGTGCTCTTCGGTGGTGAAGCTCTCGCCGCAGCCGCATTCGTCGCGCACGTTCGGATTACGGAACACGAACTGCTCGCCCAGCTTCTGCCGGACGAGGTCGATCTCGGTGCCGTCGACAACCGCCAGGCTGGCGGTGTCCACGTAGATACGCACGTCGTCCTGCAGGAAGATCAGGTCATCGGCGCTCGCCTCGCTCGCGAGGTCGGCGACGTACTGCCAACCCGAACAACCCGTGCGTTTCACGCCAAAGCGCAGACCCAGCGCCCCGGGCGACTCGACGAGGTAGCGGCGGACGCGATCGAGGGCGGCAGGTGCGAGGGTGACGGCCATGGGGTCTCCAGACGATGCGCTGGGCCGGGGGCCGCAGCGCGCGGCGAGTATAGGGCGCTGACTGCGCGCCCCGCGTCGCAGCACGTAAACTCTCCGTCCTACATCAGGCCGGGCGGCCGGGAAATCAAGCTCATGACGGCGACCGGGGCATGACGATCATCAGCATCGAACAGGCGCTCGCGGGGAAACTCCCGGCGGGTGGGGAGGTCACGGTGCGCGGCTGGGTGCGCACGCGGCGCGACTCCAAGGCAGGCCTGAGCTTCGTCAATGTCAGCGACGGCTCGTGTTTCTCGCCGATCCAGGTCGTCGCTCCGGCCGCGCTGGCGAATTACGAAACCGAAGTGAAGCGGCTGAGCGCGGGCTGTTCGGTCAGCGCGACCGGCACGCTCGTGCCCTCGCAGGGCCAGGGCCAGGCGTTCGAGATCCAGGCATCGTCGATCGAGGTGATCGGCTGGGTGGACGACCCGGAAACCTATCCGATCCAGCCGAAAGCGCATTCGCTCGAGTTCCTGCGCGAGGTCGCCCACCTGCGCCCGCGCACGAATCTTTTCGGCGCTGTGACGCGCATCCGCAACACACTCGCGCAGGCCGTGCACCGCTTCTTCCACGAGAACGGTTACTTCTGGATCAGCACGCCGATCATCACCACGTCCGACGCCGAGGGCGCGGGCCAGATGTTCCGCGTGTCGACGCTCGACATGGCGAACCTGCCGCGCGATGCGAAGGGCAACGTCGATTTCGCACGCGACTTCTTCGGCAAGGAAACCTTCCTCACCGTCTCCGGCCAGCTCAATGTCGAGGCCTACTGTCTGGCACTGAGCAAGGTCTACACGTTCGGCCCGACCTTCCGTGCCGAGAACTCGCATACCACGCGCCACCTCGCCGAGTTCTGGATGATCGAACCGGAGATCGCGTTTGCCGATCTCGCCGAGAACGCAGCCGTTGCCGAGGAATTCCTCAAATACCTGTTCCGCGCGGTGCTGGACGAGCGCGCCGATGACATGGCTTTCATCGCCGAACGTGTGCAGAAGGACGCGGTGACACGGCTCGAAGGCTTCATCAACGCGCCGTTCGAGCGCATCGACTACGGCGATGCGATCACGCTGCTGCAGAAGTCGGGCGTGAAGTTCGATTTCCCGGTCGAATGGGGCTTGGACCTGCAGACCGAGCACGAGCGCTGGCTGACCGAGCAGCATGTCGGGCGCCCGGTCGTCGTCATGAACTATCCCGAGCACATCAAGGCGTTCTACATGCGCCTCAACGACGACGGGAAGACCGTCGCCGCGATGGACGTGCTCGCGCCCGGCATCGGCGAGATCATCGGCGGCAGCCAGCGCGAGGAGCGCCTGGATGTACTGGATACGCGCATGAAACAGTTTGGACTGGACTGCGAGCACTACGCCTGGTACCGCGATTTCCGCCGCTACGGCAGCGTGCCGCATGCGGGCTTCGGGCTCGGATTCGAGCGGCTGGTCGTCTACGTCTGCGGCCTGTCGAACATCCGCGACGCGATTCCCTACCCGCGCGCGCCGGGCCAGGCCGAATTCTGATGATCCTGTTCCTCGCCCTGTGCTTCGTCGCCCTCGCGATCGGCGGGGTGACCGCGCTGGTGATCTTCTGGCCGCTCGCGCTGGTGCATATCCGCGACCGTCATCCGGACCTCGCCGCGCAGCTCGGGCCGAATGCGTTCTTCCGGCCTTCCGCATGGCTGTGGCTGCTTCGTGGCGACTACCGCGCCACGCCGGACCGCAACCTCAGCGGCCTCGCCACGCCGGCCCGGATCTCGCTTCTGACGATCCTCACCGGGCTGCTGCTGGCGTGGTTGCTTTGGCTGGTCTCCTACTGGATGGGTGCATGAGCGGTTTGCGTGACGAATGGTGGCTGGCCACTGCCGGCAATACGCTGATCTGGGCGCGCCTGCGCATGCTGGAGGCTGGCACGGCCGAAGTGTTCGACTGCGATGGCGCCACCCTGCCCTACGACAGCGAGGACAGCGCGAGGGCCGCGCTGATGGACGCCGAATTCGTGACCATCGACGGGCTCGACAACGACGACGCGTCACAGCGCGGGCTCGATCTGGCGAGCCTGCAACCACCGCGGGGCCCCGAAGAGACATTGCGCCCACAGATGATCGTCAAGCTGCCGCCGCGGCAGTGAATCCGTATCGGCCTGCACTGCTGGCGCTGACGAACCGGCGCGACCCGGGTTGATGCAGGCGATCCGCGAACGAAAAACAGACACAGGAGCAGTGAACGATGGATCTCGACCTCACCGGCCGCCACGCACTGGTCTGCGGCGCATCCGAAGGCATCGGCCGCGCGACTGCCCATGAACTCGCGCTGCTGGGCGCCGACGTCACCCTGCTGTCGCGCCGGCCCGCCGCGCTCGCGGAAGTGGTCGCGACACTTCCGGTGCGCGCGACACAGGCACATGGGTGGCTCGCGGCGGATCTCGCCGACCTCAACGGCCTCGACGCGCAGGTACGTGCGCTGTGCGCCGGACGGCCCGTGCACATTCTTGTCAACAACACGGGCGGGCCACCAGGCGGCCCGGTCGAGAGCGCCACGCTCGATGCCTTCCGCGATGCCTTCGCGCTCCATGTGCTCGCCAACCAGACGCTCGCGCGCGCGGTGCTGGGCGGCATGGAGAGCGCAGCCTTCGGCCGCATCGTCAATGTTGTCTCCACCTCCGTGCGCGAGCCGATTCCCAACCTTGGCGTGTC
>SCUY01000094.1 GCA_004322525.1 Lysobacter sp.
CACGCCGCGCGGCGCCTTGCCCACCGGCGTGCGGGTGGCCGCGACGATGTAGGCGTCCTGGATTTGCTTGCTCATGTTCGTTCTCTGGCGAGGTTCAAGGGCGATTCGAAGGCGACTTCGAACCTCAGTTACGGAGCGGCTTGCCGGTCTTGAGCATGTGCGCGATGCGCTCCTGCGTCTTCGGCATCTGCGCGAGCTCGACGAAGTGCTGGCGCTCGAGCCTTAGCAGCCAACCTTCATCGACCACCGAGCCGCGGTCGACCATGCCGCCGCACATCACGGTGGCGATGCGCGTGGCGATCTCGTAGTCATGCGGGGAAATGAACATGCCTTCGAGCATGTTGATCAGCATCATCTGCAACGTCGCGATGCCGACATCGCCGGCCACCGTGACGTTGCGTGCCGGCAGCGGCGGACGATAGCCACCTTCCGCGAGCGCGCGTGCCTGCGCCTTGGCGACGTGCAGCAACTCGTGCGCGTTGAAGACGATGGCGTCGTCCTGACACGCTAGTTTCAGCGACTTCGCCTCGAACGCGGAGGTCGAAACCTTGGCCATCGCCACGCTCTCGAACGCAGTCTTGAGGTGCGGGAACACATCGCCACCCGGGCCCGCGGCATCCGACGCCCGCACTGCAAATTCCTTCAGGCCGCCGCCCGCCGGTAACAGCCCGACGCCAGCTTCGACGAGCCCAACATAGCTTTCAAGCCCGAAAACCGTGCGCGCCGCATGCATCTGGAATTCGCAGCCGCCCCCCAGCGCAAGGCCGCGCACCGCCGCGACGACAGGAACCAGCGAGTACTTGATGCGCTGGCTGGTGCGCTGGAAGTTCTCGACCATCGACTCGAAGCCGGCAACGTCGCCGGCCTGCAGCAGGCCGAGCGCGCCAGCGAGGTCGGCACCGGCGGAGAAGGGCTCCTTCGGTTGCCAGATCACCAGGCCCGCGAAGTCGCGCTCTGCAATCGAGATCGCTTCCTGCAGGCCGTCGAGCACCTTGTCCGAAACCGTGTGCATCTTGGTCTTGAAGCTGACGACCGCGATGTCGTCCGCGTCCGCCCACAGGCGCAGGCCGTCGTTCTCGAACACGGTGCGGCCGGGATCGAAGCGCTCACCGAGCAGGGCGTCGGGGAAACGCTGGCGCTGGTAGACGGGATTGGTCGAACGGGCGACCGATGATCCGCGCGCCGGGCTGAAACTGCCGGCGACTTCATGCACACCGTCGCGCTCGTTGACCCATGCCGGAAGCGGCGCATTCGCCATCGTCTTGCCAGCCGCAACGTCCTCGGCGATCCACGCAGCGACCTGCTTCCAGCCCGCCGCCTGCCACGTCTCGAACGGACCCTGCGACCAGCCGTAACCCCAGCGCATCGCGAAGTCGATATCGCGCGCGGTGTCGGCGATGTCCTGCAGGTGGAAGGCGCTGTAGTGGAACGTGTCACGGAACACCGACCACAGGAACTGCGCCTGCGGGTTGTCGCTGGCACGCAGCGCAGCGAACCTTTTCGCTGGGTCGCGTTCCTTCAGGATGGCGGCGACGTCCGCATCGAGATCACCCGCGGTCGGCCGGTAGTCGCGCGCCTGCGGGTCGAGCACCAGGATGTCCTTGCCGCGCTTGGTGTAGAAGCCCGCGCCGGTCTTCTGCCCGAGCGCGCCTTTTTCAATCAGGCCGGTCAGCCACGCGGGCGCCTGGAAATGCACATGCCACGGATCGTTCGGCAATGTGTCCGCCATCGTCTTGATGACGTGCGCCATTGTGTCGAGGCCCACCACATCCGCCGTGCGATACGTCGCCGACTTCGGGCGACCGATCGCCGGGCCGGTCAGCGAATCCACCGTGTCGAAACCGAGGCCAAGCCGCTGCGTGTGGTGCATCGCGGCGAGCATGGAAAACACGCCGATGCGGTTGCCGATGAAGTTCGGGGTGTCCTTGGCGATCACGACGCCCTTGCCGAGCGTCGTTGTCAGGAACGATTCAAGCCCTTCGACGACTTCGGCATCCGTCGACTTCGACGGGATCAGTTCGGCGAGGTGCATGTAGCGCGGCGGATTGAAAAAGTGCACGCCGAGGAAGCGATGGCGCATCTCCTCGGGCAGAACATCGGCGAGCGCGTTGATACCCAGGCCCGAGGTGTTGCTCGCCAGCACCGCATGCGCCGGCACGAACGGCGCGATCTTCCGGTACAGCTCCTGCTTCCAGTCCATGCGCTCGGCAATCGCTTCGATCACCAGGTCGCAGCCGCGCAGCAACTCCAGCCC
>SCUY01000095.1 GCA_004322525.1 Lysobacter sp.
CGCCGTGACCGCTGCGCAGCTGCAAGCACTGGGCATCACAACGCAGCGAGTGGACCAGCCTTCCGAAATCCGTGGCCTCACCTACCCTGCCCGCGTCGTCGTACCTCCGCAGCAGGAGCAGGTGGTGAGTGCTCCAGTCGCAGGCCTGGTCGATCGGATACTTGTCAGCGAGCATCAGGCGGTGCGCCGGGGTGACGCCTTGCTGCGCCTGACCAGCCCCGAACTCGGTGAGCTGCAACTGGCGCTGATGGAGGCGGCGAACAGCGCGCGCCTCACCGGCCGCACGCTGGCGCGTGAGCGCAATCTGTTCAAGGAAGGAATCATTCCCCAGCGGCGCGTCTATGAAGCCGAGCTCGCCGCGAGCGACAGCGCGGCACGACTGCGCCAGGCCCGCGCCGCCTTGCGGCTCGCCGGCCTCGATGCCGGGAGCATCGACCGCATCGCCGGTGGCGGGAGCCTGGTGGATGGATTTGCGCTGCGCGCGAAGGAGCCGGGTGTGGTGCTCGCGCTCGAGGTCAAGCCCGGCCAGCGGGTAGCCAGCGCCGACCCGCTCCTTCGCATCGCCAATCTTTCGGAGCTGTGGCTGGATGTGCAGCTTCCGGCGGATCGCGCTACGGCCTGGTCGAAGGATGCATCCATCACGATCGTCGGCAGCGGCCTGACCGCGACTCCGGTAAGCGTCAGTGCGGTGGTCAGCGAGAGCCAGACGGTGACGCTGCGGGCACGCCTGGACGCCGGCGGCGGACAGATGCTCAATCCGGGCGAATTCGTACAGGTGCAGGTGCCGTTTGCGGGTAACGCCACCGCATGGGCCGTGCCGATCACCTCGGTGGTACGCCAGGATGGCAATGCCTATGTCTTTGTCCGCACGCCCTCGGGCTTCGCGGCGCGACCGGTGAAGATTGTCGCCAGCGCTGCGCAGTCGGTGAGTGTCGAAGGCGCGCTGAAGCCGGGTGACGAGGTCGCAGTGACCAGCGTGATCGCCTTGAAGGCCGCGTGGCTCGGCGAAAGCGGAGGCGAATGAAATGCAGCGACTGATCCAGTTCGCGCTTTCGCAGCGCCTGTTCATGCTGCTGCTCGCCGGGCTGCTTGCCGGCGCCGGCTGGTATGCGTTCCGCACGCTGCCGATCGATGCGTTTCCCGACGTATCGAGCACGCAGGTCAAGATCATCATGAAAGCCCCGGGGATGACGCCGGAGGAGATCGAAAGCCGCATCGCGATCCCGATCGAGGTCGAGATGCTCGGTATTCCACGGCAGCGGATTCTGCGCTCGGTCACCAAATACGGGCTGGTCGACGTCACCATCGATTTCCAGGATGGCACCGACATCTACTGGGCGCGGCAGCAGGTCGGCGAGCGGCTCAACGGGATTCTCGGCGACCTGCCTGCCGGCATCAGCGGCGGCATGGCACCAGTGACCACGCCACTGGGCGAGATGTTCATGTTCACCGTCGAGAACGATGCGATGTCGCTCGACGAGCGACGCAGCCTGCTCGACTGGGTCATCCGTCCGGCGCTTCGCTCGGTGCCCGGTGTGGCGGATGTCAATGCGCTCGGCGGAAAGGTGCGCAGCTTCGAGGTCGAGCCCAATGCGGTGAAACTCGCCGCGGTAGGGCTTTCAACGGCGGACGTGAAGACCGCGATCGAAGCGAACAACCGCAACGACGGTGCGGGGCGGTTGGGCGAAGGCGATGAAGTGCTGCTGGTGCGCAGCGAAGGCAACATCCAGACACTCGACGACCTGCGCGCGGTAGTGGTGGGACGTAATTCCGGCATCCCGGTGCGACTGGGCGATGTCGCCGAGGTGCGGATCGGGTCGACGACGCGCTACGGCGTAGTGACCAAGGACGGCCGTGGCGAAGCGGTACAGGGACTCGTGCTGGGCCTGGCCGGCGCCAACGCGCGCGACGTGGTCGATGGTGTCACCGCGAAGCTGGCCGAACTCCAGCCAACGCTTCCCAAGGGCGTCACGATCAACGTGTTCTACAACCGCGCGGCGCTGGTGAACAAGGCCGTGGGCACGGTGTCCCGCGCATTGCTTGAGGCCACCGTCATCGTACTGGTGCTGCTGGGTGCATTTCTCGGCAACCTGCGTGCAGCGATCACGGTGGCGCTCGTCCTTCCGCTGGCGGCACTGTCGACCTTCATCCTGATGCGGCTGACCGGCATGTCGGCCAACCTGATGAGCCTGGGTGGGCTGGCGATCGCACTCGGCATGCTGGTGGACGCGGCCGTGGTGGTGGTCGAGAACATCGTGCAGCACCTCGGGCATGACAAGGCGGCGGGCAAGCTGCCGCGCCTGCACATCGTGTTCCGCGCGGTGCGGGAAGTCGCGGTGCCGGTGACATCGGGAATCCTCATCATCATCGTGGTGTTCCTGCCGCTGATGACGCTGCAGGGCCTGGAAGGCAAGTTCTTCGTTCCCGTCGCGCTCACCATTGCTTTTGCGCTCGCCGGCTCGCTGCTCCTGTCACTTACCGTGATTCCGGTGCTGGCGTCGTTCGTACTCAGGAAGGTCTCGCACGAGGATCCGTGGTTGCCGCGTCAGTTGTCGCGCCGCTACGAACCCGTGCTGACCTGGGCGCTCGGGCACCAGCGTGTCGTCGTGATCGGCGCGGGCCTGATGCTGGCCGTCGCGTTCGGCCTGTACATGCTGGTGGGCAAGACCTTCATGCCGACCATGGATGAGGGCGACATCATCGTCGGCATCGAAAAACTGCCTTCGGTGAGCCTCGAGGAAACCGCTGCGCTGGACCTGAAGATCCACCAGGCGCTGATGAAGAACGTGCCGGAGGTGACGGGTGTGGTCGCACGCGCGGGTTCGGACGAGATCGGCCTGGACCCTATGGGCCTCAACCAGACTGACACGTACCTGATCCTCAAGCCGCGCGAGCAGTGGCGCCCGGGTGGCAAGGAAGCGCTGATGGAGAAGCTGCGCGCGGTGCTGGATGACCTGCCCGGCATCAAGTACAGCTTCACCCAGCCGATCGACATGCGCGTCTCGGAAATGATCATCGGCGTGCGTGGTGACATCGCGATCAAGGTGTTCGGGCCGGATCTGGCAACACTCAACCGGCTCGCGCTGCAGATCGAAGCCCTGATGAAGACGGTCGAAGGCAACCAGGATGTCTACACCGTGCAGAACGACGGCGTGCAGTACCTGCGAGTGATCGTCGACCGCCTCGCCGCGGGGCGTTATGGGCTCTCGGTGGAGGACGTGCAGGACGCCTTGCGCATCCAGGTGGAGGGGATGCGCGCGGGCACGGTGATCGAGGGTAACCAGCGCTTGCCGATCGTCATCCGCGGGCCCGACCGGGTGAAGTTCTCGCCGGCGGAATTCGCCGCCCTGCGTATCGCCACGCCCGATGGACAGGACGTGCCACTGGAAAGCGTGGCGCAGCTGCGCCGCGATAGTGGGCCGGTGAAGATCGACCGCGAAATGGGCAGCCGCTACAGCGTGGTGATCGCGAATGTGGCCGGTCGCGATCTCGTGGGTTTCGTCGAGGAAGCAAAGGCGAAGATCGGGCAATCCATTCCGCTGCCGACGGGCTATCGCATCACGTGGGGTGGGCAGTTCGAGAACCAGCAGCGCGCCGCCGCGCGGCTGTCACTGGTGATTCCGCTGGCGCTCGGGTTGATCTTCCTGATCCTTTTCACCACGTTCGGTTCGGTGCGGCAGGCGCTGCTGGTGTTGAGCAACGTGCCGTTCGCGGTGGTTGGCGGCATCGTCGCGTTGTGGGTCACCGGCGAATACCTGTCGGTGCCAGCATCGGTCGGCTTCATCGCCCTGCTCGGCATTGCCGTGCTCAATGGCGTGGTGCTGGTGAGTTACTTCAACCAGTTGCGCGCGGAAGGCTATGACCTGGTCACCTGCGTGACCGAAGGTGCCAAGCGACGCCTGCGGCCCGTGATGATGACCGCATCGATCACCGCTTTTGGCCTGGTCCCGCTGCTGTTCGCCAGTGGGCCCGGTTCGGAGATCCAGCGACCGCTTGCCATCGTCGTGATTGGCGGGCTGATCACCGCCACCGCGCTGACCCTGATCCTTCTGCCCATCCTTTACCTGCGCTTCGCGCATGCCAAGACGGAGAACCCGCATGGCTGAGTACTGCTTTTCGATCATCTGCACGTCGGAGATCGAGGAAAAACTGCTGGACCTGATGCTGACGATGTTCCCGGACGATGTCTTCACCAGCATGCCGCTCCACAGCCATGGCACGCGGCCGGGACAGATGAGCGCGATCGAACAGGTGATCGGGCGCAGCCGTTCGATGTGCGTGCAGATCCTCGTCAGCGGAGAGGAATCGGCGACTTTGCAGGATCTTTTGCGACGCGACTTCGCCGGCACCGGTATCCGGTTCTGGGTAATGCCGATCGTGGTTGATGGAGAGATTGCATGAAGCCCCTGCTTCTTGTCCTTTGCCTGGCAGGCTGCGCCCTGCCCGTCCACGCGCAACTCGCGCCGCAGGCACCCGCCGGCCTGCCGCCTACGGAGCGCGTACAACCCTGGCTGCTTCAGGACCCCGCCGTGCAGGAAGCTGAAAGTGGACGCGAAGCCGCGGCACGCGCGGCCGGCATGTTGCGGGTATCGCCGAACGAATGGAATGTCAGGCTCGGCACGCAGCGCCGTAACTACACGTCGGGGCCGACCTCGAACGAGTGGACCGCACAGCTCGAACGCACGCTGCGGCTGCCAGGCAAGCGTGCGCTCGATGGCAAGCTGGCGAGCATCGAGCTCGATCTGGCCGAAGCGCGCTACGGCGAGGCCATGCACGAGGCCGCGCGCGATCTCGTCGATGCCTACACCTACTGGGCAGGCGCGGTGCGTGCACGCGAGTTGATGGCCGAGCAGGTGAAGTTCGCCGAGGAGAACCTGCGCGTCGCGAAGCTGCGGCAACGCGCCGGCGATGCCTCGGGCCTGGACGTCAATGCGATCGAGGCCGACACCGCCGGTATCCGTGGACGGTTGAGCCGGGCCGTCTCGGACGAACGCAAGGCGCTCGCGCGCCTGCGCATCCGTTTCCCCGGGGCGGATGTCGACGCGCTGACGTTGGCGGACCCGGCACCCGTGATCGAGCCGGAAGCGGTGTGGAAAACGCGCATCCTGGAAACCAGCGACCCGTTGAAGATCGCGCAGTTCGAGTTGGACCAGGCCGAGCTCAACGCCGCCCGTGCACGCGCCAATCGCGTGCCGGATCCCACCGTCGGCCTCTACACGGCATCCGAGGTGTACTCGACCGAAAAGATCATCGGCGCCTTCGTGTCGGTTCCGATTCCGGGCCGTTACCGCAGCCACCAGCTGGGGCGTTCGCTCGCGCAGGTCGACATGGCACGCGCGGCACGTGATCGCCAGCAACGGCTGATGGAGATGGAGGTGGCGGAAGGCTATGCCGATGCGGTGGGCAACTTCGAGCGCTGGCGCCTGGCCGAGGAGAGTGCGAACCGCACACGTGAAAGTGCCCGCCTGACGCAATACGCCTACCGGCAGGGCGAAGTCGACCTGCAGGCACTGCTGCTGGCGCGACGCCAGGCCGTCGAGGCGGCCGATGCGGCGCTCGATGCTCGTGTGCAGGCATTGCGTTCGCATTACCGCCTGCTGGTGGACGCGCACCTGGTCTGGGGCATGGAACACAACTGACCCGCTGCATCGGGCAACCGTAGCGGATGCATCGCGCAGGCGGTGTGCGTGATACATCGGCATCCAAGCCATTCCACCACCAGGCACACCTCCATGCTGAATGTTCTAGCCAACCGCACCTATCGCCACCTGTTCTTCGCGCAGGTGATCGCGCTGGTGGGCACGGGCCTGGCCACCGTGGCATTGGGCCTTCTCGCCTACGACCTGGCCGGCGCGAAGGCCGGCCAGGTACTGGGCACCGCACTGGCGATCAAGATGGTCGCGTATGTCGTGGTCTCGCCGCTGGCCACCGCATTGCTCGCGCGCTTTCCGCGGCGGCGCGTTCTGGTGACATTCGATCTGCTGCGACTGCTGGTCGCGCTGATGCTGCCGTGGGTGGATGCTGTCTGGCAGATCTACGTCCTGATCTTCCTGCTGCAGGCGAGTTCCGCGGCTTTCACGCCTACGTTCCAGGCGACGATCCCGGACGTACTGCCGGATGAGGAGGACTACACGCGCGCGCTGTCACTGTCGCGCCTGGCGTATGACATGGAAACGTTGCTGAGCCCGATGCTTGCAGCGGCATTGCTGGCGGTCGTCGGCAACACGATGCTGTTCTATGGCACAGCCATCGGGTTTCTGGCTTCAGCGCTGCTGGTGGTATCGGTCAGCCTTCCCGGCCCACGTGATGTGCCTGCATCGAGTTTCCGGCAGCGCATCAGCCGTGGCGTGCGCCTGTACCTGGCCACGCCACGTCTGCGCGGATTGCTGGCACTCAACCTCGTCGCCGCCGCGGGCAGCTCGATGGTGATCGTGAACACGGTGGTCATCGTGCGGGAGAGCTTCAAGCGCGGGGACAGTGCAGTGGCTACCGCGCTGGCAGCCTTCGGTGCCGGTTCGATGCTGCTCGCGCTGTCGATGCCGCGCTTGCTGAAACGCTTTCCGGATCGTGCACTGATGCTCGGTGGTGGCGCCGTCCTCGTCGCCTGCCTGCTGGGGCTTGGCATGGCATGGCCACAGCTGCTGGAATCCCCGCAGGCCTGGCCGCTGCTGCTGGCCGGATGGCTGCTGCTCGGCGTCGGTTACGCCGCGATCGTGACTCCTTCCGGGCGCCTGTTGCGCCGCTCGGCGAACGATGTGGATCGCCCTGCCCTGTTCGCCGCGCAGTTCTCGCTGTCGCATGTCTGCTGGTTGCTGGCCTATCCCATTGTCGGCTGGGTTGGTGCGCGCTATGGGCTGCAGGCTGCAGTCCTGTCGATGGCAGCGATCTCTATACCTGGCCTACTGCTCGCATGGCGTCTGTGGCCACGGGATGACCCCGAGACTGTCGCGCACGAACACCCCGAACTTCCGGCTGGACACCCGCACTGGCAGGCGCACGGCACGGAAGGCCGTGCGCGCCATGCACATGCGTTCGTGATCGACGATCTCCACCTGCGCTGGCCATCGCGTTGAAACATGCCCGCATTCCGGCGAAGGCTCCGACAGCCTCCCCGCTGACATGCAAGCGTCGCGCCGACACGCCTGCCGAACATTTCCCAACCTTTTGTTCCCACCCTGCCCCGAGGCTCGACATGCGCATGCTTTCCCTTTCCGCTCTCCTGCTGCTCGCCATGGCAGGCCCTGCCGATGCCACGGATACTGCAGACACCGCGGCGGTGAAATCGGTCCTGTCCCGTTACAAGGCTGCACTCGAAAAACGTGACCTCACCGGAGTCGAGAAGCTGTTCGACACACGGAACGAAGTCGTCGAATCGGGCAAGGTCGAAGGTGGATACGCCGACTACCGTGACCACCACATCGGGCCCGAGCTCGGTCATTTCGCCTCGTTCCGTTTCTCCGATTACGTGGTGAAGGTGCGCCTGGAAGGGCCGATAGCGCTGGCAACGGAGACCTACCGGTACAGCATCGTGCTCAAGGACAAGCCCGAGCCGATCGAGCGCACCGGTGCGGCCACCAGCGTCCTGAAGAAGATCGGGGGCCAGTGGAAGATTCTCTCAACGCACAGCTCTTCGCGCACGCCGAAGCCTGCGAAGCCGAAGGCTGACGCAAACGCCGGGGAATAGGCCGAGCCCGGACATGTTGGCAGCGCACATGGCCCCCGGATGGAGCTGACGCTCCTGACTTACGCCGGCCTGCTCGCCATCGCATTCGCGTCGGCGACGATCCTGCCGCTGCAGTCCGAAGCGCTGCTCGCCGCACTGCTCGTGGCGCGTCGCGACCCGGTCGCGCTGGTGCTGGTGGCGACGGTCGGCAACGTGGCCGGATCGACCGTCAACTGGTGGCTGGGTCGGCGGCTGGCTGCGCTGCGCAGGCCCGGGTGGCTGCGGATCTCCGATGCCTCGCTGCAACGGGCCGGCGAGCGTTACCGGCGTTACGGCAAGTGGTCGCTGCTGCTCTCGTGGGTGCCGGTGATCGGCGACCCGCTCACCCTGATGGCGGGTTTCCTCAACGAACGGCTGACGACGTTCCTCATGCTGGTCACGATCGCCAAGTCCGTCCGTTACGTGCTGGTGACGCTCATCGTGCTGGGGCTGCTCTGACCACCCTGTCGCAGGAAAAGCCATGAGGAGCTATGCAACGAGCGGCAGGCACAAGGCACCGGCGCGACGCCAGCGCCTCCCGCGCGAATGGCGCGGGCTCAGGAAAACAGACATTGGGAGGCTCCCATCAAGACCACTGGCCGCCGCACGCAGCGGCAGCTCCGACATCACTGGTCGGCGTGACTCAGATCAGCCAGCGGCATAGCCGTGATCGTGGCGGAGCGCCGCCCCGCGGGAGTTCGTGTCGCACCGGCGCGACGTCGGCAACGGCGCCGCATGGGGCGACGTCGAACGCCTCCATGCGTGGCAACGGGTTAGAAGACCGGGAACTTGCCCCAGTCGGGCGTGGCCTCGTAGGACGGACACGGCGCCTTTTCCCGAGACGGGGCGGCAGCGTTTGCGTCGTCGCGGCCCGGCATGGAGGCCATCGCGGCCGCCTCCCGGGCGACCGGCGTGGACATCGCCATCGCGCAGGCATGGGCCGCCGCGGCGACCTGGCACCACAGCAGCAGGAGCACGCTCGCCATAACGAGGATGCGGCAGGCTCCGGCCATGGCGTCTGGCGATCATCCGCAGGCACGATAACCGATACCGCCATGCCTCGGGACGCGGGTGCCCGCACCGCACGGGATGTACACGCGCGGGCACCTAGCCTCGCCTCTGGCCCGCATAACGATGCGCGGGCGAGGCGTGGACATGAGGCTGAAGGACAAGGTGGCGATCATCAGCGGGTCCACCTCCGGCATCGGGCTGGCGACGGCCGGGCTGTTCCTCGAGGAAGGCGCGAGCGTGCTGGTCACCGGGCGCGATGTCGCCGACCGTGAATCAACGGAAACCACCCTGCAGGCGATCATCAAGCGCCAGCCGGTGGGCGACATGCTGTTCGTCGCAGCAGACCTCGCCGATGCCGGCGGCCCCTCGCGGATTGTCGACGCGGCTGTCGGGCGCTGGGGCCGGGTCGACATCCTCGTCAACAACGCCGCGATGATGACCTTCGACCCGATCGAATCGCTCGACGAGGCGGCATGGGATCGCGTGATCGCGGTCAACCTGCGCGCACCGTTCGTACTGGCCCGACGTTGCCTGCCGCACATGGGCCGTGGCGGCGCCATCGTCAACATTTCCTCGGTGCATGCGGTGGAGACCATGGCTGGCGTGGTGCCCTATGCGACGTCGAAGGGTGGCCTGGAAGC
Organism: Lysobacter sp.; assembly: GCA_004322525.1. GTDB lineage: Bacteria > Pseudomonadota > Gammaproteobacteria > Xanthomonadales > Xanthomonadaceae > Cognatilysobacter. Next base: position 9,355 of record SCUY01000095.1, read on the forward strand.
GTTTACGCGTGGCCTCGCGGTGGAACTGCGCGACCGCGGCATCCGGGTGAATGCCGCCCGCCTCGGCGCGGTCGATACACCCCTGCTGTGGAGCAATCCGAACGTGCGCTCGGGCAAGGAGAAAATCGACCCGAAGGATGTGGGCACGCCGCGCCAGGTGGCGGAGGCGATCCTGTTCCTCGCCAGCGACGAGTCCGCCTTCTCCACCGGCGCCATCCTCAACGTGGACGGTGGACGGCTGGCCGAGCTGTGACGACCGAACCCACCACGCCCGCAGCCGCAGTCGTCGTTGCAACGCCCGGGCTGCCGGCAACTGCCACGGAGCCACCCGGACAACGTATCGCCGTTCCGGTGCCGGTTCCCGCGCCCGCTCCCGCCGCCGCGGCGCCACCTCCTGCTGCATCGCCTCCCGCCACGTCGCTTGCCTGGTCCTTGCCACCGCAGTTGCCACCCCAGGTCGTCCGCAATCATTTCCTGTTCGCCACCGGCATCGAGAGCAGCTACCCCACGATCCTCGACCGCAACGGAAAGCCGTTGCGCGTGGACGAAATGGCCAAGACCGGCCATTACGACCGCTGGCGCGAAGATTTCGCGCTCGTACAGGAGCTGGGCATCCACTACCTGCGCTACGGCCCGCCCTACCACCTCACCCACCGGGGACCGGGCCGCTATGACTGGGGTTTCTGCGACGACGCATTCCGCGAACTGCACCGGCTCGGCATCATCCCGATCGTCGATCTGTGCCACTTCGGCGTGCCCGACTGGATCGGCGATTTCCAGAACCCGGATTTCCCCGAACTGTTCGCGGCTTACGCAAGCGCTTTCAGCGAGCGGTATCCCTGGGTGCGTATGTACACGCCGGTCAACGAGATATACATCGCGGCGACTTTCTCGGCCCAGCTTGGCTGGTGGAACGAACGCCTGCGCTCTGACACGGCTTTTGTCACTGCACTCAAGCACCTGGTCCGCGCGAACCTGCTCGCCGAAGCGGCGATCCTGACCACGCGTGGCAGCCGGGGAACCCTGTTCATCCAGAGCGAGTCGACCGAATACTTCCATCATTCATTGCCGGAAGCCGCCGTGCGCGCGGATTTCTTCAACGAGAAGCGCTTTCTGTCGCTCGACCTGTGCTACGGGAATGACGTCTCCGCGCGGATGTACCAGTACCTCACCGACAACGGGATGACGCGCGAGCAGTACGGATGGTTCATGACCGAAGGCCCGCGCCACAAGCCCTATTCGGTGATGGGCAATGACTACTACCTCACCAACGAGCACATGACTCCGGTCGATGGCCCGGTGTCGCCCTCTGGCGAGATCTTCGGCTACTACTTCATCACCCGGCAGTACTACGACCGATATCGGCTTCCTGTAATGCATACCGAAACCAACCTCGCCGATGCCGAACGCGCACCGGCATGGCTGGAGAAGGAATGGCTGAACATGCTGCGGCTGAAGCAGGACGGCGTGCCCATCATCGGCTTCACCTGGTACAGCCTCACCGACCAGGTGGACTGGGATACCGCCCTGCGCGAGGACAATGGCCGCATCAATCCGCTGGGGCTGTATGACCTCGACCGCAATATCCGCCCGGTCGGCATCGCGTATCGCGAGCTGGTCGCCCGCTGGCGCGACATCCTGCCGTCGGAAAGCCTCTGCCTGAGTGCGAAATCGACGACACCTCATTGAAGGGATTGCCAGCCAGGCTTGGCTATGGCGACGGCAGGCGTTCCCTGAGCTGGCGCCCCATGTCGCGCACCCCCGATCCGACCTGCCGCGCGAGCGCGCGTACGTGCGGCCGGCCCGCCACCCGATAGGCCCATTCGTGCAGCGCCGAATATGGGGGTTCGTACCGCTGCCGTGAACAGCTCGCGGCATTGTTGGTCACCGCGATGTCGACGCCCGCATGGAATGCGCGCGCGCAACTCGCCGAGAACCGCTCCTCGGTGTACTGGTAACGCCACGTGTTCGCGGACACCAGCTTTCCGGCCGCATGCACGCGCGCGATGCGATCCGCATCGAGGAAATCGCGGTCCATCTCGATGATGCGCAGGTGCGCATCTCCACGTGACAACGCCCAGTCGAGGTCGTCATCACTGGTTGCCTTGAATTGCACGTTGATATCCGGTGAGTACGCACGCACCTGCCGGTAACGTTCGCGATTGCTTCCCAGCTGGAAATAGACGGCGTTGACTGCACCGGTGGCGATCACCATCCGGATGGCGGGAGCGATCGCCGCCTCGGTCTTGAACTCCGCATCGACGATCGCACGGCCCCGTGCAATGGCGAGGATCTCGGAGAAACGCGGCAGCGGCGCGCCCGCGTTGCGGAGGTGGCAAGCCGCGAGCTCTTCGTAACGGCGCGATTCGACGCTGCCGCTGCACGTACTGCGGTGATCCATGCGTCGGTCATGGAAGACGACCACTTGCTGGTCGAGCGTGGCGCGAAGGTCGACTTCGATGATGTCGGCATCGGCTTCGGCCACCGTGCGCTGGATGCCGATACAGCCCTCCCTGCCCCTGGAAAAAGCCGCCCCGGTGCGCCGCGACCAGCGGGATCGCCATCGCATCGACCGAGCCGCGCGATGCATTCCGGTTCTGGGCATCGACCGCGGAGGTATCGGTATCCATGGCATTGGCCAAAGCGAAAATGCTGCCGGAAACCGCCAGGAACGCAGCCACCCGCATCGCCCTCTTGTTGACCATCGTCGCCGCCCGCCTGCCCGGTGCGGCGACTCTGGTTCATGGCGGGTAGGACGTGCTCAGCCGTATCTCAGGGAAATGTTTGCTCGCCCGGTGCCCGCATTCGAATCGACCCTGTGGGCAGGGCACGTGCCCATCGCAGCACGTCACTCAGGGATGCAGGTGATCCTCCGCGCATTCCTGCGACTCCACCTGCAGCGTTGCATGGCGTATGCCGAAGCGCTCCTCCAGCATTCGTGCAAGCACTTGTCTCACAGTCGTTGCATCCGCATCGCCTGTCACCACATGCGCGGAGAGAATGGGCTCGCTCGAACCAAGCGCCCATACGTGGAGGTCATGCACGCCGAGTACGTCCGGCGACGCGGCGATGGCGGCACGCAGCGCATCGAGGTCGATACCTTTCGGCACGCCCTGCATCAGCACCTGCCCTGCCTCGCGCAGCAGTGTCCATGTACGGGGAAGAACCCACAGGCCGATGAGCACGGCGATGATCGGGTCGGCGAGCGTCCAACCGGTGAACCCGATCACGAGTGCGCCGATGATCACGCCAATGGAACCGAGCATGTCGGCCCAGACTTCGAGGTAGGCGCCTTTGATATTGAGGTTTTCGCCACTGCCGGCCTTCAACAGGCGCATCGCCACCAGGTTCACGCCGAGGCCGAGCATGGCGATGACCAGCATATCGGTCGAGGCCACTTCCGGTGGTTGCCGGAACCGCATCGCCGCTTCCCAGAGGATGTAGATCGCGACGATGAACAACAGCAGGCCGTTGACGAGCGCTCCGATCGCTTCCATCCGCGCGTAGCCGTAGGTGCGACGCGCATCGGCAGGTCGCCGGGCGAGCCTCACCGCGGTGAGGGAGATCGCGAGCGCGATGACATCGGTGGCCATGTGCGCCGCATCGGACAACAGGGCAAGGCTGTTGGTGATGAGCCCGCCGGCGACCTCGACGACGAGGAAGGCCAGAGTGAGCCCGAACGCCCACCACAACGGTCCTTCGTGGCGGATGGTGGATGGCCCGTGATCATGCCCTGAACCCATGCTTCAACTCCTAGCCGAACAGGTGGAACGCGAAACGGCGGTCGATGGCGAGCAGTACGCCATAGGCCACCAGCGTGGCGACAATGCCACTGCCCAGCGACGGCCAGAAGCTCAAGCCTGCACGAACCGCCAGTGGAAAGACGATGAACAGCGCCAGCGATGGAAGCACCATCCAGAAGATGCCGGTGGCCAGCGCGGTTGTCTGCGCCACCTCGCCGGTATCGCGATAGAGCCATATGATCGCCAACAACGACGTCAATGGCAGTGATGCCAGCAAGGCGCCCAGCAGCGTGCTGCGTTTGGCGGCTTCACTGATGGCGGCGACGAGCAGTGCCGTCACCAGTGTCTTGAAAAGGAATGCGTTCATCGCAGTGGTCCATTGGAGGGCGAGAGCGGGGGCGGAATTCTGCACCCGTGGCCGCGTCACTGGCCGAGGATCACTCCGGATGCGACGCCCGCGCGCACCGGGCGAAATACCACGAATCCACGATAAGCCGCTCCAACCGGTATCGGGACATAACCGTCCGCGCCGAGCTGCCGCCTGACATCGTCCCAGCGATCCTGCGGCGTCACCCACAGGCTTGTAGCCTGCGTGGGGTCACGCTTGAGCATGCTGACCAGATCGCCATCGAATTTCGGGTTGATCCGCTCCACTTCCGCGCGAGCCAGCGGTGATGACGAAATCGTCCTCACCTCCGCGCCCAGGTGAAGCCGCAGACCGTAGTGCGCCGGCGTATCGACGAAGATGATGCGCGCGATTGGTGCGCTGCTGCGATTCCGGAGGGCATCGCCCCATGCGCGGGCATCCTGTGTCGACGGCACGTACGCACCCACGACGCGGATCGCCAGCAGCACGACGAGCCAGATGCCGAGCCAAGGCCATCGGATCGCCCTGTCCTGCTGCACGAACCGTGCGGCCGCGCTGATCGCCAGCGGAACGAACAGCGGAAGCAGGTAAAGCGGAAGCCTCGACCGCGCCAGGCAGAACACGATGAGCGGAAGCAGCCACCAGCCCAGCAGCAGCACCTGCTCAGGCTCGGCTGCGCGAACCGCCGTAGCGCGCCATTGCGGGAGGCGTGCGAGTTGCCCGCGGGCCGCACGTAGCACCGGCAGGGTCCACGGCAGCGACCCCAGCAACAGGGTCGGCACATACACCACCAGCCAGCCGTACCACTCGCCATGCCGCCCGAAATCATTGCTCGCGACCCGCCCAACCACTTCGTTCCCCAGCAGATAGGTGGCGAGTTGCGGCGTCCTCGCGACCACAGCCACGAACCAGGCACCTGCGATGACAACGAACAGCGAGACCCCCACCAGCGAGAACGCACGCCGGCGCCCTGGCACTGCGAGTTCGGTAGCCAGAACGGCGAGCAGCGGCAGCAGCGCGGGCGGGCCCTTGGCGAGGAAGGCGAATGCAAAGCCGACCCACATCAGCGCGTATCCCATGCGCCCGCGTGTGCCCCATCGACCCTCCACGTAAGCCGCCAAGGCGAATGTTTCACAGGCGGCGAGGATGAAATCGGTGGTGACGAGCTGGGAGCCGATCCACGGCAGCAGCATGGTCGCGTACATGGTCGCGGCCACGTCTTCCGTGCCGGGTGCGAGCCGTCGCGCGATGCGCCATACGAGTACTGCGCACAGCACGAAAGCGAACGCGGATGGCAAGCGCGCGGCCCATGGGTTCCTTCCGAACGTGGCGATGCTCGCACCTACCGCCCAGTAGGTCAGCGGCGGCTTGGTCCAGTGGCCGACATCCTCATTGCGGCGTGGCGTCAGCCAGTCACCACTGTCGACCATGTTGATGGCCACATTGCTGTAGCGGCCCTCATCGGGATCCCACAGCCCGCGCGTGCCGAGGAACAGCAAGGCGAATACGAGCAGCGCGCCGAGCTGCACCCACCGCCGCCGCGGCCCCGCCGGCAGCGCGATCATCTGCACCACAGGTCGGCGCACAGGGCTGGTTCAGTGCGCACGTTCTGCCGCCCGGTGCGGCAGCAGAAGCACCAGCGCGATGATCGCGACGATCAGCACGGCCGATGCGGTGTAACGGCTCAGCTCCAGGCCACCGCTCGCCACCGGCTTGTCGAGGAAGTCCCCGACCACCGCACCCAGTGGCCGGGTGAGGATGAATGCCGCCCAGAACAGCGCGGTACGCGATACTTTCGTCCAGAAATAAAGTGCGGCCACAACCGCGAGCATCGCGCCGAACACGAACATGCCACCAACATAGCCGAGCCCGCCGGTATCGGCCACCCAGTCACCGAGCGCAGTGCCGAGCGTCTGCGAGAACATGATCGTCAGCCAGTAGAACATTTCGGATTTGGCATCGGACACGCTTGAAACAGCGATGGTGCCCATCGTCCGATACCAGATGAAGAGCGAGGCCATGAGCAGGCCAAGAAGCAGCGCCGAACCGCCCGTATAACCGATGCCGAGTGATCTCGTGGCGTAGTCCGCCATGGTGGTGCCGACGGTGGTGCTCGCGACGATCGTGGCCCAGTAGAGGAACGGGTGGAACTGGCGCGCACGTATCTGCGCGGCCACGGCGACCGCGAAGATCACTGCGAAAATCGCCGTGCCGACGAGGTAGCCGAGGTTCATCGACATGGTCACCGCATCGCCGCCGGTCTCCCCCAACGTCGTCGCGAGGATCTTGATGACCCAGAAGCCCAGGGTGATGGCGGGAACCTTGCTCAGCGTTTCTCGTGCGTCAGTGTTCATGGCGACTCCGGTGTGGATCCAGGGGCGGCCGCGAGCCTAGCGCGGCCGGTATGCCGGGCACCACCGCACGTCCGCGGATGAACCGACGCAGCAGGGTATCGACCATGACTGCGACCAGCAGCCCGGCAGCGGCGGCGGCGATCACGTCGGTCGGCCAGTGCACGCCAAGTACGAGGCGGGACAGGCCCACGCCAGCCACCCAGAGCGTAGCGATCACGACTATCCACGCACGTCCGCGTACACGCGCATGCAGCGCGAGCAGGCACAGGCAGGTGGCCACGGCCGCCGCGGTGAGCGTATGTCCGCTGGGAAAGCTGGAGCCCCAATACCACTGCGTATCCCACAGGGCGGGCCGCGTGCGCCCGATCGACGTCTTGACCACATAGATCACCGCGCTCGCCAGGGCGGTGGTCAATACAAGCTGTAGCGCATCGCGCCGACGACCCGTAATCAGCAACAGCACGGCCCCTGCGCCCACCGCGGGCATGATGAATACCGCCGATGCGGTGACCGTCAGCGCGTCGAACAGGCCCATCAGGGATGCCGGCACCGCCGCGTGCACCGCGAGCAGCAGTGCTTTGTCCACCGCATCACTCTCACGCCCGAGCACCTCTTCCGACACCTGTGCCAACACGATCAGCGCTGCGCATATCGTCAATACCGTCCAGCGTCGCCGCCGGAAGCCTGTGCTCCAGCCTGTGACCCGCCGGCTGAGCAGCGAGGAAAGAACAAATGCTCCCGCCACCAGTGCAACGAGTTCCGCGGCTTCCTTCAGCCAGCCGATCATGGCGCCGCGTCGCCGCCGGCGGCAGTGGGCGACAGGCGCATGCGCCCGCTATGGAAGGCATCCGCCGCGGTCTCGTAATAACTGATGGCGTCGAGCACGAGCGCTGGATTCTCGGGCGCCGCAGGTTGCGGTTCGTCCCCCAGCAGCGCGGGCACCAGTGTTTCGACCTGGCGATGCGGTGCGAGTTGTACGAGGCGATCGCGGGTCAGGTAGCCGAGCAGCTGGTACGTGCCGATGAAAGCGCGCTCGGGGCGTGACTGCGCTACGTCCACCCCGTAGAAGCGGCTTTCATAGTCCATCCCGAGCAGGCCAAGCACCGTGGGTGGAATGTCGATCTGGCTGACGAGCCCGTCGAAGCGCCCGGGCGCGACATGCGCGGGGGAATAGATCCACATCGGGATGTGGTAGCGGAATGCGGGCAGCTCGGCCTTTCCAGCGCTGGAGGCGCAATGGTCGGCGGTGATCACGAAGACTGTGTCGCGGAACCATGGATGCGCCCGTGCGCGCCGCAGGAAATCGCCCACGGCCCAGTCGGTGTACTGGATGGCGCCGATTCGCGAACGCTGTTTGAACGCACCGCGCCCCTCGGGAAACGTGTAGGGGCGATGGTTCGATGTTGTCATCACGTGCGCGAAGAAGGGGCGGCCTTCCCGGTGGGCGCTGTCGAAGGTCTGCATGGCGAGTGAGTACAGATCCTCATCGGCCACACCCCAGACGTTCGCATGATGGATGCGATCGTCCGGAATATCGGCGCGGTCATGCACGCGGTAACCATTGCTCCCGAAGAAGTAATTCATGTTGTCGAAGGCCCCATAGCCGCCGTACACGAACTCCGAGCGGTATCCCTTCGAATTGAATACATGTGCGAGCGAGAACAGGCCCTCGTTCTTTGGCCGTTTCACGATGGACTCCCCCGGCGTCGGTGGAACCGACAGGGAGAGGGCCTCGAGGCCGCGCACGGTGCGTGTCCCGGTCGCGTAGAGGCGGGTGAACAGCAGGCTCTGCGGTGTGATCCGGTCCAGGCTAGGCGTGAGTGATTCCTCGCGTCCGTAGGTGCCGGAGAACTCGGCGGAAAAACTTTCGATGCTGATCAGCACGACGTTGAGGCGTCGCTCCGGCGCGGCGTTGCGGATGTGGCGCGAGATTCCCGTCGGGCCGTCGAAAACAGCATCCGGCGTGGCGAGTGATCTGCGCACGCGTGCCTCCGCATCCGGCAGGGCGACGGTGCGGTAATAGCGTTCGTAGTCGAGCGAGGCATTGCGGTAGGCGGCGAAGAATTCGTAGATGCCGTTGCCAGCCAGCGCATCCGCGTAGTGGTTGCCGGTG
>SCUY01000096.1 GCA_004322525.1 Lysobacter sp.
CACGCGGCATGGCTGGATCAGGCTTGCGCCCATTGTCCAATATTCCCCACTGCTGCCTCCCGTAGGAGTCTGGGCCGTGTCTCAGTCCCAGTGTGGCTGATCATCCTCTCAGACCAGCTACGGATCGTCGCCTTGGTGGGCCATTACCCCGCCAACTAGCTAATCCGGCATCGGCTCATCTCTCTGCGCCAGGCCCGAAGGTCCCCGGCTTTCACCCGTAGGTCGTATGCGGTATTAGCGTAAGTTTCCCTACGTTATCCCCCACATAGAGGCAGATTCCGATGCATTCCTCACCCGTCCGCCGCTCGCCGGCATCCCGAAGGACCCGCTGCCGCTCGACTTGCATGTGTTAGGCCTGCCGCCAGCGTTCACTCTGAGCCAGGATCAAACTCTTCACTTAAGTCTTGCAACCAATCCCGAAGGATCAGCTAAAGCTCTAGATGGAAGAAGCCCGTTCCAGGCACCAGATCACTCGCTTGCAATTGCTTGCATTTGAATTGACTTGTTGCTCTGTTACGAACGTCTACCGATGGACAGGTATCCACCACCAGACGTCCGCACAAGTATCCTGCGCACACTGTCAAAGATCACGGACTTCGGCCTCAGCGCCTCGTCCCTTCCCACTTCACCCAGACCAACCTCGGTCCGTCCGAGTGAGCCGCCCATCTTACAGCCGATCCTATCCCTGTCAACACCAGGTAAGCGGATTTGGCTGCCGGAGACGGCTGGATTGCGGCCGCAAGGATGACGCGCCTGGCGGGGCCGCGCAGTTTGCCTTGTTGACCCGCACTTGTGAACCCCGCACGAGGGCGCTGCATCGAAAAGTTCAGGCTGCGACGAGCCTTACCCGCACGAAAGTGCGCTTGCCGACGGCGAGCACACCCTCGAAGCCCGGCAGGAAGAGCTGCTGCGAATCCTCGAAAACCTCGCCGTCGATGCGCACCGCGCGCTCCTTGAGTTTGCGTCCGGCCTCTGAATTGCTCGGCGTCAGGCCGGCCGCGGTGAGCAGGGCGCCAATGCGCAGCCCGCCGCCCGGCGCAACGATGTCCAACAGCGCGAGTTGCGAGGTATCGCCCTCACCCCGCACGGCCGCGTTCCATCCGGCAACAGCCTGTTCGGCGCTCACATCGTCGTGGAAGCGGGCCGCGAGTTCGCGCGCCAGGCGCAGCTTGAGATCACGCGGATTGAGCTGACCTGCCTCGATGTCCGCGCGCAAACGCTGCACCTCGGTGATGGAAATCTCGAAGCTCAGCAGATCGATCCACCGCCACATGAGGTCGTCGTCGATCTTCATGGTCTTGGCGACGATGTCGATAGCGGGCTCGTTGATGCCGATGTAGTTACCGAGCGACTTGCTCATCTTCTGGACGCCATCCAGGCCCTCCAGCAGCGGCATGGTCAGCACGATCTGCGGTTTCTGGCCGTAGTGCTCCTGCAGACCGCGCCCCATCAGCAGGTTGAACTTCTGATCGGTGCCGCCAAGCTCGACGTCCGCCTTCAGCGCGACCGAGTCATAGCCCTGCACAAGCGGGTAAAGGAACTCGTGGATGGCAATCGGCTGGTGACCGGCGTAACGCTTGGCGAAGTCATCGCGCTCGAGCATGCGGGCGACGGTGTGCTGGCCGGCGAGCCGGATCATGTCGGCGGCCGACATCTGCCCGAACCACTCGGAGTTGAAGCGCACTTCAGTGCGCTCGCGGTCGAGCACCTTGAACACCTGCTCGGCATAGGTTTCCGCATTCGCGGCCACGTCTTCGCGCGTCAGCGGCTTGCGGGTGACGTTCTTGCCGGTCGGGTCGCCGATCATTCCGGTGAAGTCGCCGATCAGGAAGATCACCTGATGACCGAGGCCCTGGAACTGCCGCATCTTGTTGAGCAGCACCGTGTGGCCCAGGTGCAGGTCCGGTGCGGTCGGGTCGAAGCCCGCCTTGATCCGCAGCGGGCGGCCGCTTTCCAGCCGCTTGATGAGCTCCTCGGGCTTGAGCAGTTCGTCCACGCCGCGCGTGATGAGGTCCAGGGCGTCCTGAGAAGGCATGTCGAATCTCACAAGAGGCCGCGACCTGCGACCTGCATCCAGTCAGAAGTTAAGTAGAAGTAAAAAGCGTCTTGACGAAAAAACCTATTCGGCTCAATGGTTTGACGCACAGACTTGGCGTGTCTATTTTACGGTCGTGACGGGGCCTACACGGGCCCGGGGGAAATCAGCATGACAGACACCGCCTCGGCGCGTCGCGCGCGCCTGGATGCTATTCGTGAAGCGACCCTGCATCGCCAGGTGACGGCGCACGAGGGCAGCGGCTTCAACGGGCGATGGTCGCGCCGGCAATGGGCCCATGCGAGCCTGTTCGCAATGGCCGCGATGCTCGCTGCGGCGATCGTGCCCGGCTTCGACCGCCCTGTCGTGACCCGCGGCAACGCGCCGGTCGCGCGGCATTCGATGGCACTGGCTCTTCCGCCGCTGCCGCTCGCACGCGTGCAGGGTGCGCAGGGCGACAGCTGGCAGGTGGTGCAGGTGCGCCGTGGCCAGACGCTCGCCTCGATCATGGACGAACTCGGCATCACCGTGGACACGCGCGAGAAGCTGCTGCGCCAGCCGAGCGTGCGCGAGAACCTGCGCCGCCTGCGGCCCGGCACCCAGCTTGCGTTCGACCTGCCCGTCGGTGGCAGCCTGCGCGCGTTCCGCTTCGATCGCGACGACAGCCAGCAGGTGGAGCTGACCCTTGCGGGGGACGCGATCAAGGAGCACGTGATCGTGCGCCCGACCGAATCCCGCACGGTGGTGATCAGTGGCAAGGTCGGCACGTCGCTGTACCGCTCGGCGCGCAAGCTCGGGCTGACCGCGGCACATGTCGATACGCTGACCGACGACATGTTCAAGTACGACATCGATTTCAACGACGATGTCGGTGCCGACGACCGTTTCAGCGTGGTGGTCGAGCAGACCTGGCGCGATGGCGAGCTGGTGCGTACCGGCCCGGTGCTCGCGGCGACGTTCACTACGGGCGACACGCTGCACTCGGCGTTCCGCTGGGATCGCAATGGCAAGCCGGAATACTTCACCGCCGACGGACGCTCTCTCAAGCGCACCTTCATCCGCATGCCGATCCCGTACGCACGCCTGACCTCCGGTTTTGGTGCGCGCCACCATCCCGTGCTCGGCCGCATGCGCATGCACAAGGGTGTCGACTACGCGGCAGGTTCGGGAACGCCGATCAGCGCAGCGGGCGATGCGCGTGTCAAGTTCGTCGGCTGGAAGGGTGGCTACGGTCGCGTCGTGATGCTGGACCACGGCCGCGGCTACACCACGCTTTACGCGCACATGTCGCAGTTCGGCAAGTACAAGGTGGGCCAGCGCGTCGCGCAGGGCACGGTGATTGGCTATGTCGGTACGTCCGGCATGTCCACTGGCCCGCACCTGCACTACGAATTCCAGATCAATGGCGTGCACCGCAATCCATTGTCGGTGACGATGCCGCCGCCGGAGCCGCTGGGTGGCGCTGCACTCGCACAGTTCCGCATGCAGACCCGCACCGCGCTCGCGCGCATCCGCGAGGTCGAGCACATCATCTACGCGGCAGACGAACAGCCGCAGGTTGCCCGGGTGACGAAACCGGAGCCCAAGAAGCCGGCACGCAGTTCCTGATGTCGACAACGATGCCGGTCGACGGGCTCTACGTCGGCCTCATCTCCGGAACGAGCGCCGACGGCATTGACGCGGCGCTCGTTCGTTTTGGGGCGGACGCATCCGATACCGGCTGCCAGCTCGAGCATGGGCTGGTGCTGCCGTGGGAGCCGGCATTGCGCGCGCGGCTGGTGGCGCTCGGCCAGGGGGGTGATCTGCGTTCGCTCGATGAACTGGGCACGCTCGACGTGCAGGTAGCTGAAGCCTTCGCACAGGCAGCCGCGGCGCTGCTGCGGGCGGCGGGCGTGGAGGCCGGTGACGTGGTCGCGATCGGCTCGCACGGCCAGACACTGCGGCATCGGCCTGCCGGCGCCGCGTACGACGGCACGCATCCTTTCACCTGGCAGATAGGCGATGCGAACGTGATCGCCGAACGCTGCGGCATCACGACGGTCGCCGACTTCCGCCGACGCGATATCGCCGCCGGTGGACAGGGCGCGCCACTGGTGCCGGCGTTCCATGCCGCGATGCTGCATTCGCAGGCCGAAGATCGCGCTGTGCTGAACCTTGGTGGCATTGCCAATTTCACCCTGCTGCCGAGCAGCGGCGATGTGCGTGGTTTCGATGCCGGGCCGGCGAATGCATTGCTGGACGCCTGGTGCCTGCGGCATCGCGGCGAAAGCTTCGATCGCGATGGCGCATTCGCCGCGAGCGGCCGCGTCGACCCGGTGCTGCTCGGACGATTGCTCGACGAGCCATGGTTCGCGTTGCCGCCGCCGAAGAGCAGTGGGCGCGAGCAGTTCCATCTCGGCTGGGTCGAGGCTCGACTCGCCGGCGGCGAAGCACCCGAGGACGTGCAGGCGACGCTGCTCGAACTGAGCGCACGCACCGTCATCGATACGCTGCGCATGCATCAGCCGGGGACGCGACGCGTGCTGACCTGCGGTGGCGGCGTGCGTAATCCGCGGCTGATCGAATGCATCGCTGCGCAATTGCCGGGCTGCGTCGTCGAGCCCACCGACCTGCACGGGCTGGACGCGGACTTCGTCGAAGCGATGGCGTTCGCCTGGCTGGCGCGGCAAACGCTCGCTGGACTGCCGGGTAACGTGCCGGCAGTGACCGGCGCACGTGGCCCGCGGGTACTGGGTACGGCCTATCCGCGCTGACGCCCCTGTGGAATGCTCACCTCGGCGTGCGTGACAGGCGAGGCGGACTCGCTGGGTATTTCGCGGATGCGCGGCCACAGCCATGCCAGCAACAGCAGCGTCGGAATCACCGTCAAAGCGCTCAGCGCGAAGAACGTGCTGTAGCTCGACGCTTCGACGATGTAGCCGGACACGCCGCCGACGAATTTGCCGGGCAGGTTCGCCAACGAAACGAGCAAGGCGAACTGCGTCGCGGTGAAGTTGCGGTCGGTCAGCGATGACATGAAGGCGATCAGCACCACCCCAGCGAAACCCTGCGAGAGATTGTCGGCCGTCAATGCGGCGTAGAAGGCCCATAGCTGCGAAGGGTTCTGCGCCATCAGCAGGAAGGCCAGGTTCGACACGGCGACCGCGATCGTGGCGATGAACAGCATCTTGCGAAAGCCGAATGCAGCGACGGCGAGGCCGCCGAGGAATGCGCCCGCGATGCCCACCCAAACGCCGTAGAGCTTGGATACCGTGGCGATATCGGCCTTGGTGTAGCCGGAGTCCAGATAGAACGGGCCGGCCATGACACCGATCACCTGGTCGGGAAACTTGTAGAGGCCGACGAACAGCAGCAATGCGATGCCCAGCCCGAGCCCATTGGTGCGAAAGAAGCTGCTGAAGGGCTGCCAGAACGCACCCATGAAATCGATCCGGCGAACCACGGTCACCTCGGGGGCGACCGGCTCGCGCGCGAGCAGTGTTGCGGCGATGGGCAGCAGCATCAGTGCTGCCATGACCAGATAGGCGGCCTTCCAGCTCTGGAACTCGGCGATGTAGAGCGCGCCGGCGCCCGCGAGGATCAGCCCGAACCGGTAACCGAGCGTATACGTGGCGGCGAGCGCGGCCTGTGCCTGCACAGGCGCGACCTCGATGCGATAAGCGTCGACCGCGACGTCCTGCGTTGCACCTGCGAACGATGCCAGCAAAACCCACAGCACCAGTTCGCGGACTCCAAGTTCCGGCCGGGTGAAAGCCAGCCCCACCAGCCCGATCGTCACGACGACCTGCGCCGCGAACAGCCACGACCGCCGGCGCCCGAGAAACGCCGTGACCGGTAGCGGGTAGCGGTCCATCAGCGGTGCCCAGAGGAACTTGAGCAGGTAGAAGAAGCTGGCGAGTGAGATCAGGCCGATCTGACCGAGCTCGAGCCCGACGTCGCGCAATCGGGTGGACAGCGTGGCGGACGCGATCAGCAGGAATGGCAGGCCGCTGCCAAAGCCGAGGAACAGCATGGTCAGCGCGGATGGCGTGCCGAATGCACGACGGATACCGGACCAGCCCTTGTAGCTGGTGGGAGCAACGGCGGCGGCGGCGGTCATCGTGTCCAGTCCTCGAGGTCGTAATCGACGATATAGGGGCCGTGGTCGGAGAACTTCGGTTCGCGATGCGATTCGCAATGCCGGATGGTGTCGCGCAGGTTGGGCGTCACGAGCTGGTAATCGATGCGCCAGCCTACGTTCTTCGCCCGCGCCTGTCCCATGTGGCTCCACCACGTGTATTCGGCACATTCATCGGGCTTGATGACGCGAAAGCTGTCGAGCCAGCCGAGATCGCCGGCGCAGGGCGAGCCGTCGCCATGCTGATCGGCGATGAGCGCATTGAGCCAGGCGCGCTCATGCGGCAGGCAGCCGGTCTGTTTCTGGTTGGACGTCCAGTTCCTGATGTCGCGGCGCGAACGCACGATGTTCCAGTCACCGCAGACGACGTACTGCCGACCGCTGTCGCGCCACTCGCGCAGGATCGGCGCGAACCAGTCCATCACCGAGATCTTGAAGCCCTGGCGAGCGTCGCCGGTGGTGCCGGAGGGCACGTACAGCGAGACGACGGAGAGGTTTCCGAAGCGCGCTTCGATGTAGCGCCCTTCCTCGTCGAATTCGTTCCAGCCCAGCCCCGACCGGATCTCGTCGGCTTCGCGCCGCGAATAGATGGCGACGCCGCTGTAGCCCTTCCTGGTCGTCGCATCGCGGAAATAGGCGTGGTAACCCTCGGGGATGAGTTCGGGCAGGCGCAACTGGTGCTCCTGCGCCTTGGTCTCCTGCACGCAGAGGATGTCGGCGTCGCGCTCGTGGAACCAGTCGATGAAGCCCTTGCGGGCGGCGGAGCGCCAGCCGTTGGCGTTGAAGCTGATGATGCGCATGGAGGGCCCGGTAAGGCGCCGGCCGGCGCCGACGCGATGACCGGCAAGCGTATCCCCTCACTGCTTTACGATGGCGCTCCGATGCGATGGCCGCCGGCCGCCGCCGCGATCCGGCCACCGCAATGACCGATTTCCGCACCCGTTTCCTGCAGCTCGCGCTGCGCGCCCAGGCCCTGCGTTTTGGCGAATTCACGCTCAAGTCGGGCCGCGTCTCGCCTTACTTCTTCAATGCCGGGCGCTTCGATTCCGGCGCCTTACTGGCCGCTCTGGCGGAATGCTATGCCGATGCACTGGACGCGGCCGGGATCGAGTTCGACGTGCTGTTCGGCCCCGCCTACAAGGGCATTCCGCTCGCCACTGCGCTGGCCTGCGAGTACGCGCGGCGTGGGCGCGACGTGCCGGTGACGTACAACCGCAAGGAGGCCAAGGCGCATGGCGAGGGCGGCCTGCTGGTGGGCGCGTCGATCGACGGGCGCCGGGTGCTGATCGTGGACGACGTGATCACTGCCGGCACCGCGATCCGCGAGGCGCTTTCGCATATCGCCAGCGGTGGCGGACGCGCGGCGGCGATCGTCATCGCGCTCGATCGGCAGGAAGCGGTGGACCCCGCGGTTTCGCGACGCTCGGCGGCACAAACTGTCGCGCAGGAGCATGGACTGCCGGTGGTGGCGGTGGCGCGGCTGGACGACCTGCTCGTCCTCGACGATCACCCGGCTTTTGCGATGCACCGGGACCGGCTCATCGCGTACCGTGGCGCCTACGGTTGCGCCTGAGTCCCGATGGCGCGAAATTTGCTTCACATGAGCGTAGCCAACCGCCGCCCCGGAGCCTGCATGCCCCGTTATCGACATCTCGCCACGGCCATGCTCCTCGCCCTGGTGCCGCTCGTGCATGCCCAGGACAAGACGCCAGCCAAGAAGCTGTACTGCTGGAACGAGAACGGACGGAAAATCTGTGGCGATGCTCTGCCTGCCGCGGCCGTGGACTCTGCCCGCACCGAGATCAGTGCCACCAGCGGCATAGCAACCGCGCAGCTGGGGCGTGCGCTGACCACCGAGGAACGCGCCGCCGCCGCTGCACAGGCCGAAGCCGCCCGCCGCGCCGCCGAGGTCGCTGAAGCCGAACATCGCCGGTTCATGGCGATGGTCACCACCTTCGCCAGCGAAGCCGACCTGCGCACGGCATTCGGCAACCGGATATCGCTGAGCCGCGATTCGATCAAGACGGCCCAGATGGGTATCGCGGGCTTGCGCGAGAGCCTGGTCGGCATGCTTCGCCGCGCTGGCGAATCCGAACTCAACGGTCGCCCGGTACCCAAAAAAATCGCGGACGACATCCAGCAACAGCATGCGCAATTGCTGAAGCAGCAGTTCCTGCTGGTGCAGCTCAATGGGGATGCGGTGAAGATCGGCCAGCAGCTCGATGAGGCGGTGACCCGCTACCGCGAACTCAAGGGCGCGGCACCATCCACCGATGCACCGACTGCACCGACTGCACCGACTGCAGGCTGAGCCCACCTCGCGGCCGTGCATCGCATGCCGGCCTGCATCCGGAAGGCGCCTGGGAGACGCCGGGGTGAGTGCCGCTTGTGCACAATTCCCCGGTCGTCCGGTGCTTTTTCAGCGCTTCCCGCTAAAGCGGTGACCCGCCCCAACCCACGGCGGCTACCGCTTCAGAATGGCAGGTCGAGATCCGCCTGCAGTGCCAGCAGCTGGTCGCGGAATGCCTGCTGGATGCGCACAAGCGTTTCGCTCGAATCGGCATCGAAGCGCATCACCAGCACCGGCGTGGTGTTGGACGCACGCACCAGCCCCCAGCCGTCCGGATAGTCCACGCGCAGGCCATCGATGGTGGACAGGCGCGCGCCCTCGAACTTCGCGTTCTCGCAGAAGCGCTCGACGAAGGCATGCGGGTCACCGCCCGGCGCGGCGACCTTGATCTCGGCGGTCGAGATGCCATTGGGCAGCGCGTTGAGTGTTTCTGTCGGCGTGCGCGGCGATGCGGCCAGGATCTCGAGCAGGCGCGCGGCAGCGTAGATGCCATCGTCGAAGCCGTACCAGCGTTCCTTGAAGAAGAAGTGGCCGCTCATCTCGCCGGCCAGTTCCGCATCGGTCTCGCGCATCTTCGCCTTGATGAGCGAATGGCCCGTCTTCCACATCAGCGGGCTGCCGCCGTGGCGCAGGATGTGGCCCGGCAACCGCCCGGTGCACTTCACGTCGAACAGGATCACCGCGCCGGGATTGCGCTCGAGCACGTCGGCCGCGAACAGCATCAGCAGGCGATCGGGGAATATGTTCTCGCCGTTGCGTGTGACCACGCCGAGGCGATCGCCATCACCGTCGAAAGCGATGCCGAAGTCGGCATCCAGGCGCTGCACCATCTGCATGAGATCCCCGAGGTTCTTCTCCTCGCTCGGGTCGGGATGATGGTTCGGGAAGGTGCCGTCGATGTCGCAGAACAGTGGAATGACCTGCGCACCGATCGCTTCGAGCACGCGAGGGCCAAGATCGCCCGCAACGCCGTTGCCGGCATCGACCACCACCTTGAGCGCCCGGTCGATCTGGATGTCGGAAGCGATGCGCTGGACGTAGTCCTCGCCGATCTCGCGCGACTCGACGGTGCCCGGTGTGGGCGCGGTGTACAGGCGGTCTTCGGCGATGCGTGCATAGAGATCGGTGATGGCATCGCCGGACAATGTTTCCCCGCCCACGACCACCTTGAAGCCGTTGTAGTCCGGCGGGTTGTGGCTGCCGG
>SCUY01000097.1 GCA_004322525.1 Lysobacter sp.
CAGCTGTCGCGGCACCCGCCGTTTCCGCCTTGCCGCGCCACCTCCCATTGGATGGATTCCATGCAACGAACGCGACTGATCGCCACGACCCTCGCCATCTCCCTCGCCCTGGCCGCCTGCACCGATGCCGCACGCGGCCCGGCAACCAGGCCCGCCGCCGAATCCGCCCGGCGCATGGTGGGCCGTATTCCGTTCGAGCCGTGCGCGCTATCCGGCGTGCTCGACGCGCAGACGCGTAACGGCCTGTGCGGCACGCTGCAGGTGCCGGAAGATCCTGCAAAGCCATCGGGCCGCAAGATCGGCCTGCGCATCGCCTGGCTGGAGGCGGGTGACAAGGGTGAGCCCGCGGGTGATCCGGTGTTTTTCCTTGCCGGCGGCCCGGGCCAGGCAGCCAGTGACTACGCCGCGACCATTGCGCAGGCCCTGCGCGATGTACTGAAGACGCACCACGTTTTCCTCATCGACCAGCGCGGCACCGGCAAGTCCGCGCCGCTCGACTGCCCGGAGGCGCTGAAGGACCGCTTCAAGGATCGCGATGATGTCGCGTCGATCGGTGAATACGCGCAACTCTGCGCCGCCGCGCAGAAGAATGATCCGCGCCTGTTCACCACGACGCAGGCGGTCGAGGATCTCGACACGGTGCGCAAGGCGCTGGGCGCGCAACAGATCGACCTCGTAGGCGTCTCCTACGGTACCCGCGTGGCGCAGCAGTACGCGATGCGGTATCCGGCGCAGACCCGCGCGGTGGTGCTCGACGGCGTGTTGCCCAACGACGTCGCCGCCGGCGGCGAATTCGCGCGCGCGTTCGAGCGCACACTCGTCCTGCGCGACAAGGCCTGCGCGGCCGATCCGGCCTGCCGCAAGCGCTATCCGCAGGATCTGCGCACGCAGCTGGAAACACTCAAGCAGCGCCTGTCCACCGCACCCGTCGAGGTGGAATACCGCGACCCCGCGACCGGCGAAGCCAAGCGCGACCGGCTGACGTCGCAGACGGTGGTCGGGCTCACGCAGATGTTCTCCTACATGCCGCAGGCCGCTGCCCTGTTGCCGGTGGTGATCGACGAGGCGGTCCACGAGCGCTATGGCCCGCTGATGGCGCTGGCCTCGATGGGCGGCGAATCGATGGCCGGCAGCATGAATCGCGGCATGCAGTGGTCGGTGATCTGCGCGGAGGACGCGGACCGCTATGTGCCGAACCCGGCCGATGCGAAGACCGCGCTCGGCAATGACATGGCGGGCCTGTTCTTCGCCGCCTGCAAGGGCTGGCCGAAGGGTGCGCGCCCGGCGGATTTCCCCAAGCCGCTGGCGGGCAATGTGCCGGTACTGCTGATGTCCGGCGAACTCGATCCGGTGACCCCACCGGAGTACGCCGCGCGGGTAGCGAAGACGTTGCCGAATTCCAGAGCCGTCGTGCTGCGCGGCCAGGGCCACAACGTGATGGGCATCGGCTGCATGCCAAAGCTCATCGGCCAGTTCATCGAGAGCGCGAATGCGAAGGCGCTCGACACAAAATGCCTGGCGAGCGTGGCCCCCGTGCCACCGTTCACCAGCTTCAACGGATGGGAGCCGTGAGCCGACCATGATCACCGCACGCAGCCTGCACAAGGCATTCAAGACCAAGACCGGGCTCGTCAAGGCGGTTGACGGCGTCGAGTTCGACGCGCCCGACGGCCAGATCACCGGCCTGCTCGGCCCCAATGGCGCCGGCAAGACCACCACGTTGCGCATGCTCTACACGCTGATGACCCCCGACAGCGGCCAGGTGCTGGTGGACGGCATCGACGCAGCGAAGGATCCGATCGCGGTGCGCCGCGCGCTGGGCGTGCTGCCCGACGCACGCGGCGTCTACAAGCGCCTGACCGCACGCGAGAACATCGCCTACTTCGGCGAGCTGCACGGCATGTCGAAGGCCGACATCGCCACGCGCACGCAGGTGCTGTCGAGCGCACTGCAGATGGACGACATCCTCGACCGGCAGGCCGAAGGTTTTTCGCAGGGCCAGCGCACCAAGACCGCGATCGCGCGTGCTCTGGTGCATGACCCGCGTAACGTGATCCTCGACGAGCCCACCAATGGCCTCGACGTGATGACGACCCGCGCGATGCGTGGCTTCCTGCAACAGCTGAAGGCCGAGGGCCGCTGCGTGATCTTCTCCAGCCACATCATGCAGGAGGTGGCCGCGCTGTGTGATCGCATCGTCATCATCGCCAAGGGGCAGGTGGTCGCCAGCGGCACGGCCGACGAACTGCGCGAACGCTTCGGCGAAGAGAATCTCGAGGACGCCTTCGTCAAGGCGATCGGATCGGAAGAGGGGTTGCACGCATGAAGACGGGGCTGTTTTCCACCGTGTTGGCAGTGATGCGCAAGGAACTGCGCGACGTCTCGCGCGACCGGCGCACCCTAGCGCTCGCGCTGCTGCTCGGGCCATTGCTGTATCCACTGCTGATCATCGGTGTCGGATCGATGGCGGAGAAGCGCGCGAAGACCGAGCTCGACCGCACGCTGACAATTCCCGTCGAGGGAATCGAGCGTGCACCGAACCTGGTCGCGTTCCTCGCCACGCAGGGCATCGTCGCCAGGAAGGCTCCGAAGGACCTGGATGCCGCGATCGCCCGGCAGGACGATGACGTCGGCCTGCGCATCGACGGAGATTTCGCGAAGAACTGGCGCGCCGGCAAGCCGGCGGTCGTGGACATCGTGTCCGACAGCACGCGCCGCAATTCGGAGATCCCCATCGCCCGCGTGCGTAATGCACTCACTGGCTATCGCGACCAGATGGGGGCGTTGCGGCTGGTCGCGCGCGGCATCGATCCGTCGATCACGCGCGCGGTGAATGTCGGCGATCGCGACGTGGCGACGGCGACGGCCAAGAAAGGCCAGATCCTCGCGGCGATGCTGCCGTACCTGCTGATCCTCAGCTCGTTCCTCGGCGGCGCGTACCTGATCCTCGATGCGACCGCTGGCGAGCGCGAGCGCCAGTCGCTCGAACCGTTGCTGGCGACGCCCGCGGCGCGTGGCGCGGTGGTCACCGGCAAGATCGCGGCGGCCTGCGCGCTCGGCCTGACCTCGCTGCTGCTCACGTTGCTGTCGTTCAAGTCGAGCGCACAACTCGCGGAGACCGCGCGCATGCTGGACGTGAGCATGGCCGCGATCGCGAAGATGCTGTTCGTGCTGCTGCCGATGGTCCTGATCGGCACTTCGCTGCTCACCTTTCTCGCCGCGAGCGCGAAGAGCATGAAGGAAGCCCAGAGCCACATGACCTGGCTGATGCTGCTGCCGATGATCCCGACCATCATGCTGATGGTGAACCCGATCAAGACGCAGCTGTGGCAGTTCGCGGTGCCGTTCCTGGCGCAGAACCAGCTGCTGTTGAAGATCGTGCGCGGCGAATGGATCGATGCACAGACCTGGGCGATCTACCTGGCCGCGAGCTTCGGCCTTGCCGGCCTGCTGTGGTTCGCCGCGGTGCGGCGCTATCACCAGGAGCGCCTCGCCGTCGCAGGTTGATCGCGCATATAGCCGCCGGCTGGTCCGGGCGGCGACCTCCACGGCCGGATGCGCAGTACATCGCGGAACGGTGGCGGTATACGGGGAGAGCTTTCCGGCCCCCATTGCACATGGCGGATGGAGTGGTCCATAGAAAAAGCCCGGCCGAAGCCGGGCTTTTTTGCGCATGCCGCCGCCGGCTCAGTTGCCCGGATTGAACGCTATCGTGCGGCGCGCCGTGACCGGAGCATCGACCGGCGCGAAACGCCAGCGCTTGACCGCATTGACGGCGGCGCGATCGAAAACCCGCGGCGGGTTGGCGCGCACTACGCGGGCAGCCGACACGGAGCCATCTGGCGAGACAGTGAACTCGACCTGCACTTCGCCCGACTGCGCCGCACGCAGCGCTTCCGGAGGAAATTCCGGCGCCGGTGTCGACAAGGCACGCAATTCGCTGGAACCGGAACCGGCGGCCGCCGCGGCCGGACGGGCCGGCGTGGTGGTCGCTGCGGGGCGTTCAGCCGCCTGGCGCTGCGCTGCGGCGGCACGATCAGCGGCGGCGCGGTCGGCTGCCGCACGGTCGGCCGCGGCGCGATCGGCTGCCGCACGGTCGGCCGCGGCGCGATCAGCGGCGGCGCGGTCGGTGACCTCCTTCGTCGCCAGCTGCTTCGCGGCGAGTTCCTGTTGCTTCTTCTGGTCTTCGATGCGCTTCTTCTCGAGCTCGACCTGCTTCTTCGCCTGGTCTTCGGCGCTGAGCTGCTGTTGCACCGCACGCTGCGCGGCCGCCTGCTGCTGGGCCGCGATTGCACCCTTCAGGCGGGCCAGCGCGGGATGGCTCGGGTCGGCCTTGCCGATCAGTGCGGACAGGCGCTGCGCTTCGGTGAAATCATCGCGCGCCACCGACTGCTCGGTCGCGATCACCGCCATCGGCAGCAGGTCGACCAGCGCGCTCGAAACCGCGGCATCGCCAGGCACCTTGTCCCGGAGAGCGAGGTAGTACTCGATCGCATTGTCGCCGGCGGGTGCGTACAGGCGATTCTCGTTGTACGCCTTGGTGGCGGCGGCGCGCAGGGCGTCCGGTGCCAGGGCGGACACTTTCTCCGAGATCACCGTCTGCGGCGTGGCGGCTGGTTTGGCGGCCTGCGGATTAGCAGTGGCCGGCGCCTCGTCCTTGCCGCAACCGGCGAGGACAAGGCCCATGGCGACGGCGAGGACGAAAGGCGCGCGCGCCGCGCGCCGGACGTTCGGAAATTGGTTCATCGTATTGACACTCCCCAGTGGTGCGCGTCGGCCGCGCACGCGCCTAGATCGCCCTGTCCGCGAGGGTTTGTCAAGCACCGGGTGGCTGTTTCGCCGACGATTCCCGGTACCGGTGGAAACAGGGTGACCCGGGACGGTCAGGCGTCGTCCCCTTGTGTCCGAAACCGACACGGGCCGGCAGGCGGACGTGGGGTAGGCAGGGGCTCCCCGCGGCTCGGGCGGCGATCACTTGCCGATGCAGAAGCTCGAGAAGATGTGGCCGAGCAGGTCGTCGGCCTGCACACGGCCGGTGATCGTGCCGAGCGCGTCATGCGCATGGCGTAGTGCTTCGCTGGCGAGGTCGAGCGCCTCGTGTTCCAGGTGGCCGCGGGCGTCGGCCACCGCTGCGTGGGCAAGGCCCAGCGCCTGCACATGCCGCAGGCGCGCGGTGAAGGCGCCCTGCGTCCTCTCGGGCGCACCGCCGGCGATCTCACGCAGACGTGCCCGCAGGCCATCAAGACCTGCGCCGGTACGGGCGGAGACCGGCAGTATGTCCGCGCCGGACGCCGATGCCGGCCCGTCGAGCAAGTCGCACTTGTTCGCCAGCCACAGCACGCGCGGCACGTCGGCGACTGTATCGGCCAGCGCATCGATGCCCGCGGCGATATCACGCGCATCGACCACCGCGATCGCGAGGTCGGCCCGTTGCAATTCCTCGTGTGCGCGGCGGATACCTTCGCGCTCGATGGCATCGCCACTGTCGCGCAGGCCCGCGGTGTCGACCAGAGTCAGCTCGACGCCGTCGATGCGCAGCGTTTCATGCAGCGTGTCACGGGTGGTGCCGGCGATGTCGGTGACGATCGCACGGTCTATGCCGGCAAGCGCATTGAGCAGCGAACTCTTGCCGGCATTCGGTGGGCCGATGATCACCGCATGCAGGCCATCGCGCAGACGCCGGCCGGCATCGGCATCGGCGAGCAATGCCACGAGGTCATCATCGATGCCCGCGAGGCGCGCACGCAGGTCATCGCCGCCGAGGGTGTCGAGCGGTTCGTCGGCGAAGTCGATCGCCGCTTCGCAGTGAACGCGTACGTGCAGCAGCTGCGCGGCGATCGCATCGACGCGTTGCGAGAACACGCCATCGAGCGCACGGCGCGCCGCGCGTGCGGCCTGCGCGTCCGACGCGTTGATCAGGTCCGCGACCGCCTCGGCCTGCGCAAGGTCCAGGCACCCTTCGAGGAAGGCGCGCTCGCTGAACTCCCCGGGCCGCGCGGGGCGGGCGCCGTGCCCGTAGGCGATGTCGAGCAGACGCGCGAGCACGGCGGGGCTGCCATGCGCCTGCAGTTCGACGACATGTTCGCCCGTATAGCTGCGCGGCGCGGGGAAATACAGCGCGAGCCCGTCATCCACGACTTCACCGTCGGCATCGCGGAAACGCACGTGGTGCGCATACCGTGGACGCAGGCTGCGGCCGGCGATCGCAGCGCCTATCGTCAGCGCCTTCTCCCCCGACAGCCGCACGATGCCGACGCCGGCGCTGCCGGCGGCGGTGGCGATTGCTGCGATGGTGTCGCGAGGGCTCATGCGGGAATTCTGCGGTAGCCGGGCAGGAGGAGCCTGACGCGCGAGCCGCCAGAAAGAAGCCCGCCTTGCGGCGGGCTTCGTCGGTCAGGCTTTCGCGGCGGGGCGGTCGCTGTAGTAGCGCATGAACCACCACTGCTGCAGCAGCGTGAGCAGGCCGTTGGTCACCCAGTACAGCACCAGTCCGGCCGGGAAGAACGCGAACATGATGCCAAAGACCAGCGGCATGAACTGCATCATCTTGGCCTGCATGGGGTCCATGCCGGCGGTCGGCGTCAGGCGCTGCGTGGCCCACGTCACCGCCATGTTCAACGCGGGCAACACGAAGAACGGGTCGCGCGCGGTGAGGTCGCGGATCCAGCCGATCCAGGGTGCGTGGCGCAGTTCGACCGATTCCGAGAGCATCCAGTACAGCGCCAGGAACACCGGCATCTGCACCAGCAGCGGCAGGCAGCCACCCATCGGGTTCACTTTCTCCTTGCGGAACAGTTCCATCTGCGCCATGCCGTACTGCTGGCGGTCCTCGCCATAGCGCTCGCGCAACTGCGCGAGCTTGGGCTGCAGCTTGCGCATCTTCGCCATCGAACGGTACTGCGCGACCGAAAGCGGCAGCATCAGCGTCTTGATGATCACCACCAGGCCAACGATCGACCAGCCCCAGTTGCCGAACAGCGAATGCAGCCAGGCGAGCACCGCGTACAGCCAGCCTGCGATCGCCGCCATGGTGTCGAACTTGCTGAAGTCGACCGCGCGCTCGAGCCCGGCCACCTTCTGCGCCTGGATCTGCTCGACCGCCTTCGGCCCGATCCACAGGCGTGCCTGCGTGGTGACCTGCATGCCCGGCGCCACGCGCACGGCAGGGCCGACTTCGCGGATCACGTAGTTGGTGCCTCCGGTGCCCGCCGGGGTGGCGGTCTCGAAGCGCGTGCGATCACCGGGCTCCGGGATCCATGCCGAGAAGAAGTGATGCTGGAGCATCGCGATCCAGCCACCGGCGACCTCCTTGGTCAGCGCGCCGTCGTCGATGAAATTTTCGAACTTGCGCTTCTCGTACTTGTCCTGCGGGCTGTACCAGGCAGCCCCCTGGAACGAGAGCGCGGTGGCACCGAACGGCCCGCTGCTGACCGCGGGCGGCACCACCCGGCTCAGCTGGCGATAGATCGACCCTTCCCACGGCGTCGCGCCTGCGTTGATCACGTCATCGCGCACGGCCACGGCGTAGCCGCCCCGGGTGAACGTATAGGTGCGGCGGATGCTGACGCCGTTCGGGCCATGCCACACGAACGGAACGTCGAGGCGCGCGGCGCCGGGGGCGAGTTGATACGCGCGAGACCGGCCGGCCGGCACGAACCCGGCGAGGTGCGTCGGCGCGGCCGCGCCGATCCAGCCGGCCTGGGCGGCGAAGTAGTGCTGCGGGTCAGTCGCAAACAAGCGCACGGGGCGGCCGGCATTGTCATTGTCGGGATAGACAGCGAGGTCGGCCTGCAGGATCTGCCCACCGTCGAGGACCAGATCGAGCACGTCGGTACGGACTGACACCGTCGTGGGCCCGGCGGCCGCAGTCGCCGGCGCCGCAGGCGTCATGGGTGTCGGGATCGCTCCGGCGGCGGCGGTGGGCACCGCGCCCGAAGCGGCCTGCGTCGGCATGGTCGCGCCGGTCGTCGTGCCGGAGGTGACCTGGGGTGCAGGTGCCGCCTTCTCGCGCGCCCACTCCATCCACAGAAGGCCCGCCACCATGAGCCAGGCGAAGAGGAGGAAGACGCGGGTCTGGTTCATCGGCAGGCAGGCTCAGCCGGCGCGCGGGTCGACCGCGGCAGGCGATGGGGGCGGAGAGGGCGGCATTGTGACGGCGGGGTCGCGGGGCGGCAATGCACCGGCACGTCGCAGGAGATCGTGGAACGCTGCATTGATTTCAAGCGCACTTCGCGCCGCGGCGCCGGGTCGTGCGACAAAGACGTAATCGCCCGGCCGCAACGACGGCCGCGCATGGCGAAAAGCCTCACGCAGGCAGCGCTTGATGCGGTTGCGGCCGACGGCATGCTTGTCGACCTTGCGGGAGACGGCGAGGCCGAGGCGTGCGCCATCGGCATCGTCGGGACGCTGCCAGTGCAGCGCGAGAAACGGCAGCCCGGTACGCTTGCCGTCCTGGAAGACACGGTCGAAGTCCGCGCGCACGCGAACCCGCGCAGTGCGCGGGTGACGATGGGTGGTCATGGGGCGTTGTGGACGCGTGCTTCGACGAGGCGGGGCCGCATCATCGGAAGCGCCCGGCGGGCGGGCTGGAGAAGCTCGACCGGGACGATCAGGCCGTGAGGCGCTTGCGACCCTTCGCGCGGCGGCGCGCGAGGATCTTGCGGCCGTCGGCGGTAGCCATCCGGGCACGGAAGCCGTGATCGCGCTTGCGCTTGAGGTTGCTGGGCTGGTACGTGCGCTTGGTGGCCATGGGACGGCTCGCGAGAAGGACGGCGTTAGTGAACCCGGAAGTCTAGACGCTTGCCTTATTACGGGTCAAGTCGCAGTCAGGGCCCCGCCCGGGCCATGCCGCCTGCCTTGTGGATAAATGGTAGTCTGGGGCCTTCGCCTTCTTGATCGCGCCTGCCCTGCCCGGCTGCGCCGGGCGGATATCCGCCGCCTTTTTTCCGTCGACCGGTTGCCGCCTTGACCACCACCCTGGACGCCTGGCCTCGCTGCCTGGAACGCCTCGAAGCCGAACTCCCGCCCGAGGATGTCCACACCTGGCTGCGGCCGCTGCAGGCGGCCGACCGTGGCGATCGCGCCGTGCTCTTGGCGCCCAATGCCTTTGTCGTGGATCAGGTGCGGGAACGCTATCTGCCGCGGATTCGCGAACTGCTGGACTATTTCGCCGGCAATGCCGACGTCAGCATCGAGGTGGGCTCCCTGCCCCGTGCCCGCGTCGAGGAAGTCCCGGTTCCCGGCGCACCGCCGCGGCCCGTGATCCCTGCATCGCCCATGCTGTTCGGCGGCCACCTCGACAGCCATTACACGTTCGAGAATTTCGTCGAAGGCCGCAGCAACCAGCTCGGCCGGGCAGCCGCGATGCAGGCCGCGCTCAAACCTGGTGACCGCGCCCACAACCCGCTGCTGCTCTACGGCGGCACCGGCCTGGGCAAGACCCACCTGATGTTCGCCGCCGGCAATGCCATGAAAGCCGCGAACCCGGGCACCCGGGTGATGTACCTGCGAAGTGAGCAGTTCTTCAGCGCGATGATGCGATCGCTGCAGGAGAAATCGATGGATGCCTTCAAACGACAGTTCCAGCAGGTCGATGCGCTGCTGATCGACGACATCCAGTTCTTCGCCGGCAAGGACCGCACGCAGGAGGAGTTCTTCCACACCTTCAATGCGCTGTTCGACGGCCGCCAGCAGATCATCCTCACCTGTGATCGCTACCCGCGCGAAGTCGAAGGCCTGGAGCCGCGGCTGAAATCGCGCCTGGCCTGGGGTCTGTCGGTGGCCATCGAGCCGCCGGACTTCGAGACCCGCGCACAGATCGTGCTGTCCAAGGCCAGCGAGCGCGGCGTCGCCATCCCCGAGGATGTCGCCTTCCTGCTCGCCAAGAAAATGCGCAGCAACGTGCGCGACCTCGAGGGCGCGCTCAACACACTGTCGGCGCGGGCGAACTTCACCGGCCGTGCAATCAGCGTCGAGTTCGCGCAGGAGACGTTGCGCGATCTGTTGCGTGCCCAGCAGCAGGCGATCGGCATCCCGAACATCCAGAAAGTCGTGGGCGACTACTACGGTCTGCAGATGAAGGACCTGTTGAGCAAGCGTCGTACCCGCTCGCTCGCTCGCCCCCGGCAGATGGCCATGGCGCTGGCGAAAGAGTTGACCGAGCATTCACTGCCCGAGATCGGCGATGCCTTCGCCGGCCGCGACCACACCACTGTCCTGCACGCCTGCCGGCAGATCCGCACGCTGATGGAAACCGATGGCAAGCTGCGCGAGGACTGGGAGAAACTCATCCGCAAGCTGAGCGAGTAAGGTGTGCATGGCCTCTGTAGGGGCGGGGCACAAGCTGTGGACAGCTTCACTGGTGGGCGGGGGTCTTTTTTTTGTCCACAGGTTGGTAGCCCCCGGACAGGCACTTCCCAACAGGGTTGGAATGTCGAAAAAATCCAGTTAAAACATAAGCTTGGGTGAGTTGTACCGGATTCCGGCAGCCTCCACCGCTACCAGGCTTTTGATTTAATCCACTTTCTTAGAAACGGTACGGGGATCGGGGTCAGCATGCGCTTCAGCCTTCAACGCGAAGTCTTCCTCAAGCCGCTCGGGCAGGTCGTCAATGTCGTCGAACGACGCCAGACCCTGCCGGTACTGGCCAATCTGCTGGTCCAGGTCCAGGGTGGCCTGCTCTCACTCACTGGCACCGACCTTGAGGTCGAGATGGTCAGCCGCGTGGCGGTTGACGAGTCGCAGGATGGGGAGACCACGATCCCGGCGCGCAAGCTGTTCGAGATCGTCCGTGCCCTGCCCGACGGCAGCCGGGTCACCGTGAGCCAGACCGGTGAAAGAATCACGGTGCAGGCGGGCCGCTCGCGCTTCACCCTGTCCAGCCTGCCTCCCGGGGATTTCCCGTCGCTGGATGACGTGGACGCCACCGAACGTGTGCGTGTGCCCGAGGCGGCCCTGAAGGAACTGATTGAACGCACCGCCTTCGCGATGGCCCAGCAGGACGTCCGCTACTACCTCAACGGCCTGCTGTTCGATCTGCGCGAGAACTCCCTGCGCTGCGTCGCGACCGATGGCCACCGCCTTGCCCTGTGCGAGGCGCCGCTCGAGGAAGGCGCTGCGACGAAACGCCAGCTCATCGTGCCCCGCAAAGGGGTAACCGAGCTGCAGCGCCTGCTCGAAGGCGGCGACCGTGAGGTCGAGCTGGAAATGGGTCGCGGCCACCTGCGAGTGAAGCGGGATGACGTGACCTTCACCAGCAAGCTCATCGACGGCCGCTTCCCGGATTACGAGGCGGTGGTACCGATCGGCGCTGACAAGGAGGTCCGGATCGATCGCGACGTGCTGCGTGCGTCGCTGCAGCGTGCGGCCATCCTCTCCAACGAGAAGTACCGCGGCGTGCGGATGGAAGTCTCGCCCGGCCAGCTCAAGATCAGTGCCCACAATCCCGAGCAGGAAGAAGCCCAGGAAGAGGTCGAGGCGGATACCCGCGTAGACGATCTGGCAGTGGGCTTCAACGTCGGCTACGTGCTCGACGCGCTCGGCGCACTCAGGGAAGACCAGGTGATCCTGCAGTTGCGCGATGCGAATTCCTCCGCCCTGCTACGCGAGGCATCGAACGATCGCTGCCGTCACGTGATCATGCCCTTGCGCCTCTAACCTGTTCCACGTGGAACACCACTGCGCCCGGCTGGTCCGGGCGTGGTCGTTTCTGGAGCCACGATCGTGCAGGTCACTCGCCTCGACATTCGCCGCCTGCGCCGTTTCGACGAGGTGAGCCTCGCGCCGGGCGCCGGGCTCAACCTGCTGGTCGGAGACAACGGCGCGGGGAAGACCAGCGTCATCGAAGCGCTGCACCTGATGGCCTACGGGCGGAGCTTCCGGGGGCGCGTGCGGGAGGGGCTCATCCACAACGGCAGCGAGGCGGTCGAAGTATTCGTGGAATGGTCCGAGGGCGCAGGCCGGGAGCCGCACAGTCGTCGCGCAGGCCTCCGCCACACGGGGGCGGGCTGGGTCGGCCGGCTTGACGGTGCAAACGTTGCCCATCTGGGCGAGTTGTGCGCCGCTTTGGCCGTGGTGACGTTCGAGCCTGGCAGTCATAGTCTCATTCACGGCGCCAGCGAAATACGCCGCCGCTTTCTCGATTGGGGTTTGTTCCACGTGGAACCGGGGTTTCTGCCCCCATGGCGGCGGTATGCCCGTGCGCTCAAGCAGCGGAACAGCCTGCTGAAACAAAGGGTGCGCGATCAGCAGCTCGAAGCCTGGGACATTGAGCTGGCCGTAATGGGCGAGCAATTGACCGAACAGCGACACCGCTATGTTGAAATGCTTGCGCCGCTGGTCACGGCAGTCGCTGCGGATCTCTCGCCGGCGTTGGGCACGGTGACGATTTCCTACCTTCCGGGTTGGCGTCGCGACGAACTGCCGCTTGCGGACGCCCTGCTGCTGGCGCGCGAACGTGACCTGCAGGCGGGGCACACCACGGCCGGCCCGCACCGCGCTGACTGGCGTCTGGGGTTCAGTGCCATTCCCGGGCGCGATGCGCTGTCGCGGGGGCAGGCAAAGCTCGCCGCGCTCGCTGCCCTGTTGGGACAGGCCGAGCTGCATGCCAATGTAACGGGTCAGGCCCCCATCTTCTGTCTTGACGACCTGGCTTCCGAGCTCGACCGGCACCACCAGCGACGGGTACTGGAGCGCCTGCTGCGGTCGGGCAACCAGGTCTTTATCTCGGGGACGGATGCACCGTCTGCAGTCGGCGAGCTGCAGCTTCCGCATACGCTGTTTCACGTGGAACATGGGGTTGTGCGCCCCGTTTAACTTCTGTCCGCCGTCTCGATGAGACGCACTGCTATACTTCACGCACGTATAGATAATGAGTCGCGACGCGCCCGCTCCCTGCGGAGAACGATGTCGCCGGAGGCTCCTGCCCGATGTCCCAGATGCATGAAGACACCGCCCCGACCGCGGCGCTCCCCACCAACACCTACGACTCCTCCAAGATCACCGTCCTGCGGGGCCTCGAAGCGGTTCGCAAGCGCCCGGGCATGTACATCGGCGACGTCCATGACGGCACCGGCCTGCACCACATGGTCTTCGAGGTGGTCGACAACTCGATCGACGAAGCACTCGCCGGCCATGCCAACGAAGTGCTGGTAACCCTGCACGCCGACGGTTCCTGCTCCGTTTCGGACAATGGCCGCGGTATTCCGGTCGATATCCACAAGGAAGAGGGCGTCTCCGCCGCCGAGGTGATCCTCACCGTCTTGCACGCGGGCGGCAAGTTCGACGACAACTCGTACAAGGTGTCCGGAGGCCTGCACGGCGTCGGCGTGTCGGTGGTCAACGCGCTCAGTGAGCACCTGTGGCTCGATGTCTGGCGCGACGGCCACCACTACCGCCAGGAATACGCGCTGGGCGAGCCGCTGTATCCGCTGAAGCAGATGGACGCCTCCGAGCGCCGCGGCACGCTGCTGCGCTTCAAGCCGGCGTCGGAGATCTTCACCGACGTCGAATTCCACTACGACATCCTCGCGCGCCGCCTGCGCGAACTCTCGTTCCTCAATTCCGGCGTGCGCATCGTTCTCACCGACGAGCGCGTCGAGGGAAAGCGCGATGTCTTCGAGTACGAGGGCGGTATCCGGTCCTTCGTCGAGCACCTCGCACAGCTCAAGAACCCGCTGCATCCGAAGGTGATCTCGGTATCGGGCGAGCAGAACGGCATCACCGTGGACGTGGCCTTGCAATGGACCGACTCCTACCAGGAGGCGATGTTCTGCTTCACCAACAACATCCCGCAGAAGGACGGCGGCACCCACCTGATCGGCTTCCGCGCGGCCCTGACGCGCACGCTCACGAACTACATCGAGCGCAGCGGCCTTGCCAAGCAGGCGAAGATCACACTCTCCGGCGACGACATGCGCGAAGGCATGATCGCCGTGCTGAGCGTGAAGGTGCCTGACCCGAGCTTTTCGTCGCAGACGAAGGAAAAGCTGGTCAGTTCCGAGGTGAGGCCGGTCGTTGAGAGCACGTTCGGCACACGTTTGGAGGAGTTCCTGCAGGAGCACCCGCACGAAGCGCGCGCGATCGCCGGCAAGATCATCGACGCCGCGCGTGCCCGCGAGGCTGCGCGCAAGGCCCGTGACCTCACCCGCCGCAAAGGCGCGCTCGATATCGCCGGCCTGCCGGGCAAGCTCGCCGACTGCCAGGAAAAGGATCCCGCGCTGAGCGAGCTCTTCATCGTCGAGGGTGACTCCGCCGGCGGCTCGGCCAAGCAGGGCCGCAACCGCAAGACCCAGGCGATCCTTCCGCTCAAGGGCAAGATCCTCAACGTCGAGCGCGCGCGTTTCGACCGAATGCTCGCCAGCGCCGAAGTCGGCACGCTGATCACCGCGCTCGGCACCGGCATCGGCAAGGACGAGTACAACCCCGACAAGCTGCGCTACCACCGCATCATCCTGATGACCGACGCCGACGTCGACGGCTCGCACATCCGCACGCTGCTGCTGACGTTTTTCTATCGGCAGATGCCCGAGCTGATCGAACGTGGCCACGTCTACATCGGCCTGCCGCCGCTGTACAAGATCAAGCAGGGCAAGACCGAGCTGTACATGAAGGACGATGCCGCGCTGGATGCCTATCTCGCCAACAATGCGGTCGATGGCGCCTCGCTGATTCCCGCCGAGGGCGAGCCGCCCATTGCCGGCGAGGCACTGGAGAAGCTGCTGCTCGCCTTCGCCAATGCGCGTGATGCGATCCGTCGCAATGCGTACCGCTACGACGCGCAGGTGCTCGAGGCGCTGCTGGACATCGCTCCGTTCCATGCCGGCAGCGACGCGCTCGATCCTGCCGCGCTCGGCGTCATCGAGGCGCGGATCAACGACGGTCGTCTCGGCAAGCCGACCTATCGCCTGGAGTGGATGCCGTCGGCGGAGCTGCGGCCCGCCGCGCTGCTCGTGCATCGCGCGCACATGGGCGAGGAAGCGGTGCAGCTGCTGCCGATGACCTCGTTCGAGACCGGAGAGCTGCGCGCGATCCGCGAAGCGGCGACGCTACTCAGCGGGCTGGTGCGCGATGGAGCGCAGATCATCCGCGGCAACCGCGCGCAGCCGATCGAGCGCTTCGGCGATGCCTACGGCTGGCTGATGGACGAAGCCAAGAAGGGCCGCCAGATCCAGCGCTTCAAGGGCCTGGGCGAAATGAACCCGGAACAGTTGTGGGAGACAACGGTGAACCCGGAAACGCGTCGCCTGCTGCAGGTGCGCATCGAGGACGCCGTCGCCGCCGATGCGATCTTCTCGACGCTGATGGGTGACGTGGTCGAGCCGCGCCGCGAATTCATCGAGGAGAACGCATTGAAGGTGGCGAACCTCGACGTCTGATCGCGGCTCGCGCCCACGAACGCCGTCGCCCGCCGACGGC
>SCUY01000098.1 GCA_004322525.1 Lysobacter sp.
CTTCCTGATCGATGCCGGCCTGAGCCTCATGCGCCGCGTCTGGCGTGGCGAGCGCTGGTGGGCGCCGCATACCCAGCACCTGTACCAGGTGTGGGCCCGACGAACCGGCCATACGGCGGTCGCGCTGGCCTATGCGGTGGTCACGCTTTGCGGGGCGGTGCTCGTGATGGCGGCGAGGGGGGCACCCCCGGCGTTTATGATGTCGCTCGGCCTCGTGTGGTATATGGCGGGCGCATTGCTGTGGTGGATCCTGCAGCACGTGGCCGCACACGGACCCGGCGACACCACCGAGAGGGATCGATGAAGCGTTGGATGGACTCGTGGCAATCACGGTTACCCCGCCTGACGGTGATCGCGCATGACCTCGCGATCGTCTGGCTGGTCTGGTGGGGGCTGAACTGGCTCCGGTATTCCGTCGAGCCGAATCCGCCCCACCTCCCGCTGTGGTCGGCCGAGATCGCGCTGGTGCTAGCAGTGCAGGCGCTGGTGTTCTGGCAGATCGGCCTGTATCGCGGTCTGTGGCGGTTCGCGAGCGTGCCGGACCTCTGGAACATCCTGAAGGCGGCCGTCGCGGGAGCCTGCGGCGTTTTTCTGCTGCTGTTCCTGTATGACCGGGAGCACATGCCGCCGCGCGCGGTGCTGGTCCTCTATCCCGTAGTGCTCGCGGCCGTACTCGGTGCTCCGCGGCTGCTGTACCGCGCATGGAAGGACGCGCAGGCCGACCAGAATCGCAAGACATCCTCCCGGGTTCTGGTGCTGGGTGCCGGGCAGGCGGGAGAGGCGCTGATCCGCGACCTGCGCCGTTTCGGCGCCTACCAGCCGGTCGGGTTCCTGGACGATGCGGCGCGTCTGCGCGGCTCCAAGATGCACGGCATCCCGGTTCTTGGTCGCGTTGACCAGCTGGCCGAGATCGCGCGGGAGACGGCGGCGCACCTGGTGGTGATCGCCATGCCATCAGCCGATGCGAACGCATTGCAGCGCGTGGTGCGCATCTGCGAGGACGCCGGTATTCCCTTCCGTACGGTTCCGCGCCTGCAGGACATCCTCGAAGGCCGTTCGCTGCCGGGTGAGCTGAAGGAAGTCGCGATCGAGGACCTTCTCGGCCGCAAGCCGGTATTGCCAGACTGGAAGGCCATCCGCGCCTGGCTCGGCGGCCGCTCGGTACTCGTGACCGGCGCCGGCGGATCCATCGGCGCGGAGCTCTGCCGCCAGTGTGCGCGCCATGGTGCGCGCCGCATCGCGCTGCTGGAGATGGACGAACTCGCCCTGATGACCACCGAGTCGGCGCTGCGGCGTGATTTTCCCGACCTCGACTTCATTCCCGTACTGGGCGATTGCGGCGATCCCGCCGTCATCGCCCATGCGCTGGGGCTCGCCCAGCCCGATGCGGCGTTCCATGCAGCCGCCTACAAGCAGGTGCCGGTGCTGGAAGCGCAGCTGCGGGAGGCGGTGCGCAACAACGTGCTGGCGACCTACACGGTGGCGCATGCCTGCCGCGAAGCGAATGTCGGTACCTTCGTGCTTATTTCCACCGATAAGGCGGTTGATCCCGTTAACGTGCTGGGCGCAACGAAGCGGCTCGCGGAGATGGCCTGCCAGTCGCTCGCAGATCGCGCGACACGCTTTGTCACTGTCCGCTTCGGCAACGTGCTCGACTCTGCGGGTAGTGTCGTGCCGCTGTTCCGCGAGCAGATCCGCCAGGGCGGCCCGGTGACAGTGACCGATCCCGACGTGACACGGTTCTTCATGACCATCCCGGAAGCCTGCCAGCTGATCCTGCAGGCATCTGCTATCGGGACGCACGAGGCGGTCTACACGCTGGACATGGGAGAGCCGGTTCGCATACGCGTATTGGCCGAGCAGATGATCCGCCTTGCGGGCAAGCAGCCGGGTCGTGATGTGGCGATCGTCTACACAGGGCTGCGGCCGGGGGAGAAACTTCACGAGACGCTCTTCCACGCCGATGAGCGTTACCGGCCGACGCAGCACCCGAAGATCCTGCAGGCCGAGCCGCGGAAAGTCGTAGGTGTGCAACTCGAGCAGGTGATGCTGCAGGCGCGCGATGCATGCGGGCGCTACGACATCCCGTCACTCGCGCAGATGCTGCGCGATGCCGTGCCCGAATTCGAACCCATCGGCCCGCATCCGCAGGGCTTGCCGAGCGCAACAGTCGTCGCATTTCCTGCACGCCAGTCACGCAGAATCTGATACTTCGCCACACTGCGCAGCCATCGATGACCCAGCCCGACCAGCGTCGCATCCGCAAGGCCGTATTCCCGGTCGCCGGACTTGGAACCCGCTTTCTTCCCGCGACGAAGACCGTGCCCAAGGAAATGCTTCCTGTCATCGACAAGCCGCTTATCCAATATGCCGTCGATGAGGCGATCGAAGCGGGCTGCGACACCCTGATATTCATCACCAACCGCTACAAGCACGCCGTGGCCGATTACTTCGACAAGGCCTACGAGCTGGAGCAGAAGCTCGAGCGTGCAGGCAAGCATGAGCAGCTGGCGCTCGTGCGTAACGTATTGCCGGAAGGCGTGCGCGCCGTTTTCGTCACGCAGACCGAAGCACTGGGCCTGGGACATGCCGTGCTGTGCGCGAAAGAAGTGATCGGCGACGAGCCGTTCGCCGTACTGTTACCCGATGACCTCATCTGGAACAGGGGGCCGGGCGCCTTGAAGCAGATGGCCGATGCCGCCGCGGCCAGTGGTTGCAGTTCGATCGCCGTGCAGGACGTGCCACCGGAGAAGACGGCGAGCTACGGCATTGTCGCTACGGGGGATTTCGCCAATCGCCAGGGCCGTATCACCCGCATCGTCGAGAAGCCCTCGCCGGAATCGGCACCGAGCAACCTCGCGGTGGTGGGGCGCTACATCCTGTCGCCGCGCATCTTCGGGATTCTGGAATCCACCACGCCCGGCGCGGGCGGCGAGATCCAGCTGACGGATGCGATCGAACGTCTTCTTGGCGAAGAATGCGTGGATGCCTACCGGTTCCGCGGCACCCGTTTTGACTGTGGCACGCATATCGGCCTGATCGAGGCGACGATCCGCTATGCGCTCGACCATGAGAAGCTGAGCGATGCCGCGGCCCAGATGATGCAAAGCGCATTGCGCGAACTGGGCGTCGAAGAAATCAGCTGATCCTCTGGACAGCGCCGCCGCCAGCCAGCACGCTGGCGATATGCCCCGATATGAAGGTGATTACTACGCGGCCACGGCGCGAACGATGTTCGCCGCTCCGGTGTTGCAGCACGACCTGGACGTGGATGTCTGCATCGTGGGCGGCGGCTTCGCGGGTCTGAATACCGCGTTGGGTCTGGTGGAGCGTGGCGTCGGACGCGTCGCCCTGCTGGAAAGCCGAGTCGTTGGCTATGGAGCATCAGGCCGGAACGGTGGATTCGTTTTCGGTGGATTTTCCCGCGGCGAGGACGCGTTGCTGCATGAGCTCGGCGGTGAGCGCGCACGCCAGCTCTACGGCCTCACCACGCAGGCTGTGCGGACGATCCGGCAGCGGGTCGATGCCTATGACATCGATTGCGAGCCGGTCGACGGCGGCGTGATCTGGGCCAACTGGTTTGCCGACAGCGCCGTGCTCAAGGAACGTCAGACGCTGCTGCGCGAGGCCTACGGCGTGGAGTGGAGCTGGCAGGATCGCGAACAGATGCGTAGCCGCGTCGCCTCGGATCGTTATGCAGAAGGCCTCTACGAAGCGTCGGCTTTCCACTTCCATCCGCTCGCCTATGCCCGCGGCCTGGCCCGCGTACTTGCCACGCGCGGCGCGCATATCCACGAGCACTCTCCGGCTACCGGGCTGTGCCGCGATGGCAGGCGCTGGCATGTCCGCACGCCGCAGGGCTCGGTTCGTGCCACGCAGGTCGTGCTCGCCTGTGGCGGCTACCTCGCCGGGCTATCGCGGAAAGTGGATGCCTCCGTCCTGCCCATCGCGACCTACGTGATGGTGACCGAGCCGCTCGGGGACCGGATGGGCGATATCCTGCGCACGCCGGCAGCGGTCTACGACACACGTTTCGCCTTCGACTACTACCGACCGCTACCGGACTCTCGCCTGCTGTGGGGTGGGCGCATCTCGGTGCTCGACCGGTCGCCCATCGAGGTGGAACGACTGCTGGTCGCGGACATGCTTCGCGTCTTCCCGCAACTGGCGGATATTTCGGTGGATTACGCCTGGTCCGGGCTTATGAGCTACGCCTCGCACCAGATGCCGCACGTCCTGCAGCCGGAGCCCGGCCTGTGGGTCGCGCAGGCATTTGGCGGCCACGGCGTCGCACCGACCACCGCCGCTGGCGAACTGGTGGCTGCGGCGATCGCTCACGGCGATGAGGGCTGGAAGATGCTCAGCCGGTACAACCTGTCATCCGCGTTCAAACCCGCCGGCTTCGTCGCAGCGCAGGCGAGCTACTGGTGGGCGCAGGCGAAGGACGCGATGCGCGACCGGTTCGAGTACCTGTCCGGGCGACGTCGGTCCGCGCGCTGAGCGACGTCACCATCCGACGACGCCGTGGTCGAAACACGCACGGCCGCCTCAAAGGCGGGTTCGTTGAAGGGGCGAGTGACTTAAAGCGCTTCGAAAATCCCCGCCGCGCCCATGCCGGTGCCGATGCACATCGTCACCATGCCGTACTTCTGCTGGCGACGACGCATGCCATGCACGATCGTCGCGGTTCGCACTGCGCCGGTGGCGCCGAGCGGATGGCCCAGCGCGATCGCGCCACCGAGCGGATTGACCTTCGACGGGTCGAGTTCCGAGTCCTTGATCACCGCGAGCGCCTGCGCGGCGAACGCCTCGTTGAGTTCGATCCAGTCGAGCTGGTCGCGCGTGAGCCCGGCCTGCTTCAACGCCTTCGGGATCGCCGCGTTCGGGCCGATGCCCATGATGTGCGGCGGCACGCCGGCGACAGAGAAACTGATGAAGCGCGCGAGGGGCGTGAGGCCGTAATCCTTGATCGCCTGTTCCGACGCGATCAGCACCGCCGCGGCGCCATCGCTCATCTGCGACGAATTGCCGGCGGTCACTGATCCGCCGAACTGGCCGTTCTTGAACACCGGGCGCAGCTTTGCGAGGCCTTCCATCGACGTGCCCGCGCGCGGGCCTTCGTCCGTGTCGACCAGGCGCTTATGCAGCTGGATCGCATTGCCTGACAGCTCCGGCACGTGCACCACGACCTCATACGGCGAAATCTCGTCGCGGAACTCGCCGTTCGCGATCGCGGCAAGCGCCTTGCGATGTGAGGCGACGGCGAACTCGTCCTGCGCCTCGCGCGAGATGCCCCACTGCTTGGCCACATTTTCCGCGGTGATGCCCATGCCGTAGGCGATCGCGATGTGGTCCTCGTCCTTGCCGAACACGCGCGGATTGAGCGCGATCTTGTGGCCCATCATCGGCACCATCGACATCGATTCAGTGCCGCCAGCGAGGATCAGGTCCGCATTGCCGAGGCGCACCTGGTCAGCGGCGAGCGCGACCGCCTGCAGTCCCGACGAACAGAAACGGTTGATCGTCTGCGCGGCGACACCATCGGGTAGCCCGGCGAGCAGCACCCCGATGCGTG
>SCUY01000099.1 GCA_004322525.1 Lysobacter sp.
CCGCACTGAGCTTCTCGGCATTCTTCGAGATGATCGAATGGTGGGCCGCGCTCGCCTTCGGCGCTGATGCCGACGCCTTTCTCGCCACCCAGGGCGACATCTGGGACACGCAGTGGGACATGGCCCTGTGCCTGTCTGGCGCGATCGTCTCCCTCGCCCTGTTCTCCCGCGTGCACGACCGCCAGTTGGGCTTGCGGCCTGGCTAGCGCCAGCGCGGTTTCGCGCATGCCGCCACTTCGATCACCGGCTGGTCGATGGGGCAAGGATCGCGATGCTGCGAATGGGTGGGCAGCTTTCATCGCGGGTTAGCGGCAGACACTGCGGAGCACCGGTTCAGGGCACCCGCGCCGCCACCCATGCATCCACCCGCTCCACGCCGGCCCGCTTCAAGGCGACCGCGGCGGCATGCAGCGTCGCACCGGTGGTCATCACGTCATCGACGAGCGCGACATGCGCTGGCAGTGGCAGCCGCGATCGTGCCTCGAAGGCGCCCTTGAGGTTGCGGCGCCGTGCGACCGCGCTCAGCCGCGATTGCTCCTGCGTCAGCTTGTGGCGTACCAGCGCGCCGTCGAGCACCGGCAGGTCCAATGCACGGCCCAGCGGGCGCGTGAGTTCGAGCACCTGGTTGAAACCGCGCTGGCGCAGGCGCGCGCGATGCAGGGGCACCGGGATCAGCGCCTGCGGACGCGGCACGTCGCGCAGCCGCTCGGTCATCAGCTGGGCGACCAGCCGGCCGGCTGCAAGGTCGCCAGCAAATTTCAGGCGCGGCAGCAGGCGGTCGAGCGGCGCCGCATAGACGAACGCCGCATGCACTTCCGCCAGCGGCGAGCGTCCCCCGAGGCAGGCGCCGCATAGGCCGCCGGCGTCGGGAATGGGCAGCGCGCAGCCGCGGCAGGCTGAAATGTTCGCCGGCAAGGTCATCTCGCAGCGGTGGCAGAGGTCCATGCCATCGAGGCCCGGGTCTTCGCAGGCGAGGCAGCGCGTAGGCCATAGCAGGCGGGTGGCATCGTTGCGCAGCCAGAAGGCCAGCCGCGCCCGGATCCCGTCAACCGCGGGCGGATGCTTCAGGTTGACAGGCGTGTCCATGGTTTCCAGACTGCCGCACCGCGTTCGCGCTGCCTGTCGGAAAAGTCCCATGCACGCTGTCAGTGAACTGCGCGCCGTGCCGGCGCCACCGCGCCACGACTGGTCGCGCGACGAGGTCCTCGCCCTGTTCGAGCTGCCGTTCACCGAACTGCTGCACCGCGCCGGCAGCGTTCATCGCCAGCATTTCGACCCCGCCGAGGTGCAGGTGTCGACGCTGCTGTCGGTCAAGACCGGCGGCTGCCCCGAGGACTGCGCCTACTGCCCGCAGGCGCAGCGCTACCAGACCGGCGTCGACGCCACCAAGCTGATGTCCACCGATGCGGTGCTGGAGAAGGCGCGCCAGGCCAAGGCCGCCGGCGCCTCGCGGTTCTGCATGGGCGCGGCGTGGCGTTCGCCGGCCGACCGCGACATTCCGAAACTCGCCGCGATGATCCGCGAGGTGAAGGCGCTCGGCCTCGAGACCTGCGCGACGCTCGGCATGCTCAGCGAGCCGCAGGCGCACGCGCTGCGTGATGCGGGGCTCGACTACTACAACCACAACCTCGACACCGCGCCGGAGTTCTACGGCGAGATCATCCACACCCGCGAGTACCAGGACCGCCTCGACACGCTCTCGCACGTGCGCGACGCCGGTATGAAGACCTGCTGCGGCGGCATCGTCGGCATGGGCGAGACGCGCTCGCAGCGCGCCGGGTTGTTGCAGGCGCTCGCCAACCTGCCGGCGCATCCGGATTCGGTGCCGATCAATCGGCTCGTGAAAGTGGAAGGCACGCCGCTCGCGGACAGCGCCGAGCTCGACCCCTTCGAGTTCGTGCGGATGATCGCGGTCGCCCGGATCATGATGCCGCGCTCGATGGTGCGGCTCTCCGCCGGCCGCGAATCGATGAGCGACGAGCTGCAGGCGCTGTGCTTCGTTGCCGGCGCGAATTCGATCTTCTACGGCGAAAAACTGCTGACCACCGGCAACCCCGACACCGAACGCGACATGGCGCTGTTCGCGCGCCTCGGCCTGCGCCCGATGCAGGTGGTCGAAGCGCCGAACACCGTGCATGCCGACATCGTCGAGACCGAACCGGCATTCGGCGCGGCCGCGATGGGCTGCGGCACCGGCTGCGGCTGCGCGGCCTGACGTGACCTGGGACACGCGCATCGCCGACGCGCGCGCGGCGCGTGATGCGTCGGCGCGACGCCGCGTGCGCCGCATCGTCACGCGTCGCGACGGCATGCGCTGCGAGGTCGACGGCCGCGAGCTGCTGAACTTCTGCAGCAACGATTACCTCGGGCTTTCGCAGCATCCGCAGGTCATCGCCGCATGGCGCGATGCGAGCAGCCAAGGCGTCGGCAGCACCGCGTCCGCGCTGGTGTGCGGGCATTACGCCGTGCACGACGCGCTTGAACGCGAGATGGCGGACTGGCTGGAAACGCCGCGCGCGTTGTTGTTCGGCAGCGGCTTCGTCGCGAATCTCGCGGTGCTGCAGGCCCTGCTGCGCGAAGGCGACACCTGCCTGCAGGACCGCCTCAACCACGCCTCTCTGATCGACGCCGCGAAACTCTCCGGCGCCACGCTGCGTCGTTATCCGCACGTCGATGCCGAGGGCGCCGCGCGGCAGCTGCACAACGCCGCCATGCATCGCACGCCCGCAGGCGATAGCGCTTCGCGTGGCCGCGATGCGCCAACGCCCGGTCTCTCGCTGATCGCCACCGACGGCGTTTTCAGCATGGACGGCGACATCGCGCCGCTACGCGAACTCGCGACGCTCGCGCATGCCAACGATGCACTGCTCTATGTCGACGACGCACATGGCATCGGCGTGCTTGGCGCACACGGCCGAGGCAGCATCGCCGACGCCGGGCTTTGCACGCGCGACGTGCCGCTGCAACTCGCCACGCTCGGCAAGGCGCTTGGCACGTATGGCGCGATCGTGGCCGGTGACGCCGATCTCATCGGCCACCTCGCCGAAACCGCGCGCGGCCATGTCTATTCCACCGCCCTGCCGCCCGCGCTCGCCGCGGCGTCGCTTGCCGCCGTGCGCATCGCCCGCGACGCCGATGACCGTCGCGAACACCTGCGCACTCTCATCGCACGTTTCCGCGAACACGCGCTGCGCACCGGACTTGAACTGCTGTCGTCAACCACGCCGATCCAGGCGGTGATGGCCTTGGACGACCGCCGAGCACTGGCCATGTCGCGCGCGCTGGAGAACGACGGACTGTGGGTGTCCGCGATCCGCCCGCCGACGGTGCCCGAAGGCCGCGCGCGGCTGCGCGTCACCCTTACGGCGCTGCATCGCGACGCCGACGTCGATCGCCTGGTCGACGCGCTGGCGCATGCGCGCGACATTTCCTGCAAGGTTCCCGCATGACCGGCGAAACCCATCTTCCCAACATCCTCGCGAGCCTCGACGTCGACGTGCGCCACGGCACGTATGCGGTGATCTCGCGTCGCACGCCGGATGCCGCGGCCGACGCCGTCGCCGAGGCGCGCATCACCGAAGCCGAGGGCATCACCTATGTCGTGCCGGAATCGTTTGCGCGGGCGCGTGCCGAACCGCCGGGTTTCGTCGCCGCGTGGCTGTCATTGCGAGTGCATTCGGCGCTGAACGCGGTGGGCGTCACCGCCGCGGTGGCCGGCGTGCTCGCCGAGCGCGGCATCGCCTGCAACGTGCTGGCCGGGCATTTCCACGACCACCTGCTGGTGCCGGCCGAACGGCGCGACGATGCGATCGCCGCCATCCGCAGCCTGCGCGGCAGCTGACATGCACATCGAATCGGTCGGCAGCGGCCCGTCCATCGCGATGATCCACGGCTGGGCGATGCACGGCGGACTGTTCGCCCCGCTGGTCGATCGGCTGCGGGATCGTTACACCCTGCACCTCGTCGACCTGCCAGGACACGGCTACTCACGCGACAGCACGCGCCCGCTCGATCCGGCAGCGCTCGCACATGCGCTGCTCGACGCCGCACCGGACGCGGTGTGGCTGGGCTGGTCACTCGGTGGGCAGTTCGCGCTGCGTGTCGCGCTGGATTCGCCGGAACGTGTGCACGGGCTGGTGATGCTGGCCTCGTCGCCACGTTTCGTCGCCGGCGATGGTTGGCCGCATGGCGTGAAGCCGACGCTGTTCCGCGACTTCGCCAGCGCACTGTCGAAGGATTTCCGCGGCACGCTCGATGGCTTCCTCGCACTCGAAGCGCTGGGCTCGGCGACCGCGCAGGACGAATTGCGCGCATTGCGTGCGCAGGCCTTCGCGCGCGGTGAACCGTCGACGGCCGCATTGGTGCGCGGCCTCGAGCTCCTCGATTCGTTCGATGCGCGCGACGAGCTCGCCGGCTTGCGCGTACCGAGCCTGTGGATTTCCGGCCGTCGCGATCGCCTGGTTCCAGCCGGTGCAATGCCGGTCGCCGCGGCGCTCGCGCCCGATGCCGCCAGCCGCGTTATTGCCGATGCCGGTCATGCCCCCTTCCTCGGTGCCGCCGACGAGGTGGCACAGGCGATCGATGCGTTTGCACGCGACTGCTTCGCGCGGAGGGCGCGATGACCCCGCTGTTCGACCACCGCCAGGTCGGCCGCGCGTTTTCGCGTGCAGCGGCGCATTACGACGAGGCCGCTGCGCTGCAGCGCGAGGTGGGCGAACGGCTCGCCGAATCATTGCCCTACTACGAAGACGCCGCACTCGGCGCACGTAGGCCGCAGGTGGTGCTGGACGTCGGCTGCGGCACCGGCCATGCGACTGCCATGTTGCAGGCGCGCTGGCCGAAGGCGCAGGTGATCGGGTTCGATCTGGCACCGGGGATGGTTCGCGAATCGCAGCGACGCCTGCACGTGCGACGTGGCCTGCTCGATTTTGCGCGCCGCCCGCATGTGCTTCGCGCCGATGCGCTCGCGTTGCCGCTGCGCGAGGCTAGTGTCGACGTGATCTTCTCGAACCTGTGCCTGCAGTGGATCGAAGACCTGCCTGCCGTGTTCGCCGGTTTCCGTCGCGTGCTGCGGCCGGACGGTTTGTTGCTGGTCTCCACATTCGGGCAGCAGACGCTGGTGGAATTGCACGAAGCTTTCGCCGCCGCCGATGCCGCGCCGCATGTGAGCCCGTTCGTCGACATCGCGCGCTTCGGGGACGTGTTGATCGCCGCCGGCTTCCGCGACCCGGTACTCGACCGTGATGTCTTCCATGCCGGGTATGCCGACCTGCCATCACTGATGCGTGAACTGCGTACCCTCGGCGCGACCAATGCGATGCAGGACCGGCGCCGTGCACTCACCGGTCGTGCGCGTTTCGCCCGGGCGAGCGAGGCCTACGAGGCGTTCCGTCGCCCCGACGGCGTGCTGCCGGCGACGTGGGAGGTCATCTATGCGCAGGCCTGGGGGC
Source organism: Lysobacter sp. (assembly GCA_004322525.1). GTDB lineage: Bacteria > Pseudomonadota > Gammaproteobacteria > Xanthomonadales > Xanthomonadaceae > Cognatilysobacter. The sequence goes on from SCUY01000099.1 coordinate 5,451, forward strand.
CGGCGCCGGGCGCACCGATACGCCATGCCGGTGTCGACGAAGTACGCGTGCCGGCCTCGCAGATACCGGTGCGCCGCCGCTGAGCCGTCAGGCGCGTGTCGATCGGCTCAACGGCGCAGGCGGAAGATGATGCGCCCATGGAACGGCGCACCCAGCGCCTCGGGCTCGAAGCCGTGCGCACGCACGCTGGCGCTGATGCGCGCCCAGTCCGCTTCCTTGCAGATCCAGATGCGATCGCCCGCATCGGCGCGCAACGACTCCCCGAGTGAGCCGTCATAGCGGCGGTTGAAGCGTGGCTCGGTCACCGGCTCCAGTGACAGTTTCCCGACCTGCACTGGCACGCCGAGGTGCAGGTGTACCCCGTAGCGCAGGGTGTCCTCGACGAACAGCACAGCGGCGATCGGCGCCGGATGGCGCGCGCGGATCGCGTCGGCCCAGTCGCGCGCATCCTTGTGTGTCGGGTAGTACGCGGCGCCGACCTTCAACGCCAGCATCAGTACGGCCCAGCCCGCCATCCGGCCCCAACCCGGCATCGGCCTGCTTTCACGCAGGCCCTGCAGGGCCACCGCCAGTGCGATCGGCGCGAACAGGGGCAGCACGTACAGCGGCATGCGCGAGCGTGCGATGCAGAACACCAGCAGCGGCACGAGCAGCCATAGCGTCACCAGCAGCCATGGACCCTCCGCGAGGCGCGCCTCGATGCCGGTTCGCCACCCGCGCATCTGCGCGGGCAATGCACGCAGCCAGCGCCACAGCGGCAGGCTCCAGGGCAGCGTGCCGAGCACAAGTGTCGGCGCATAGATGGCGATCCAACCGTACCACTCGCCGTGGCGGCGGAACTCGTCGGTGGCGATGCGCCCGACCACTTCGGAGCCGAGGAAATAACGCATCAGCCCAGGCGTCTGCCGGGTCACCATCACGTACCACGGGGCGGCGATCGCGATGAACAGCAACAACCCGGCCGGCCGGAACATCGACGGCCCGCCACGACGGCGCGTGGCGAGATCGAACAGCAGCAGCGGCAGCAACGGCAGCAGGCCGGGTGGACCCTTGACAAGAAAGGCGAGCCCGAAGCCCGCCCACATGAGGACGAGCCAACGTCGCGCATGCGCAGCCCCGAAGCGCGCCTCGACGAAGGCCCATACCGCGAGCGTTTCAGTCGCGGCCAGCAGGTAGTCGGTGGTGATCATGTTCGCCGCGCCGAACGGGAACAGCATCGCGGCATACACCAGTGATGCACGCATCCCCATGCCTGGCGCCAGCCGGCGCCCCATCAGCCCGACCAGCAACACGCAGAGCAGGTGCGCGAGCGCCGACGGCAGACGCGCGGCGAACGCATTGCTGCCGAATGTCGCCACGCTCGCGGCGATCGCCCAGTACGTGAGCGGCGGCTTGGTCCAGTGCTCGGCGACGTCGCTGCGCCGCGGCACCAGCCAGTCGCCGCTGTGCAGCATGTTCAGCGCGACATTGGTGTAGCGGCCTTCGTCCGGGTCCCAGATGCCGCGCAGCCCGAGGAACAGCAGCGTGGTGACGAGCGCGAACAGCGCGATCCACAGCCCGGGATGGCGATGCCACGGGCGTGGGTTCGACATCGTGCTCATGCGGCCACCAGTGCATTGATGTCGACATTGCCGCCGGACAGGATGATGCCGACGCGCTGGCCTTCGAAGGCCTCGCGATGGGCCAGCACCGCGGCGAGCGCGACGGCCGACGAGGGTTCGACGAGCTGCTTCATGCGCGTCCATATGAGCCGCATCGCGGCTAGCGTCGCGGCATCGTCGACTACCAGCGCTTTCGCGCCATGCGCCTTCAGCAACTCGAAATTGATCGCGCCGAGCGTGCCGCGCAGGCCGTCGCAGATCGTGTCCGGCGTGAAGTCGGTGACGCGCTTGCCGCATGCGAGTGAGGCCGCGGTTTCCGCCGCGCCGGCCGGTTCGGCGACGTAGAGCTTCGTGCGCGGCGACGCGCCGGCGATCGCGAGCGCAGTGCCCGAGCCCAGGCCGCCACCGCCGACCGGCACGACGATCGCGTCGAGCGGTTGCACCGCCAGCAGTTCGAGCGCGGCAGTGCCCTGGCCTGCGATCACCCGTGGGTCGGTGTAGGGATGCACGAGGCGCGCGCCGAGCGACTGCTGCAACGCCGCGCACATCGCCTCGCGCGCGGCGATGGTGCGCGCGCAGCGGTGCAGCGTGGCGCCGTAGGCTTCGATCGCTGCGAGCTTGCCGGGCACTGCGCCTTCCGGCACCACCACGTGGCAGGCGGTGCCGCGTCCCTTCGCCGCGAGCGCGAGCGCGGCGCCGTGGTTGCCGGAGGAATGGGTGACGACGCCGCGTCGGGCTTCGTCTTCATCGAGCGCCCATACCGCATTGCAGGCGCCGCGGAACTTGAATGCACCGATGCGCTGCAGGTGTTCGGCCTTGAAGTGCAGCGAGGCGCCGGCGAGCGCGTCGAGGGTGCGTGACGTCAGCACCGGCGTGACATGCGCATGCGGCGCGATGCGCGCAGCGGCAGCGAGGACGTCGTCGAAACCCGGGTCGGTCATGCGGGCGTGGGCAGGGGCTGGAGCGCAGTAGGGTAGTGGCTCGGCGCCGCGGCGCGCATTACCGGGCCGTCAGGCCGGGCGTGGCCGACCCAGCAGGCTCACCGCCGCCGACCCGGCCACCACCAGCGCCGCGCCGATCCAGCCGATCGCCGACATCGGCTCGGGCGCGAGCATGGCCGGCCACAGACCGTGCACGAGGGCTACCACGCCCAGGCATAGCAGCGGCGTCAGTGCCAGCACCGCCGAGACGCGCGAGGCCTCCCAGTGCGCGAGCGCCTCGGCAAAGGCACCGTAGGCGACGACCGTATTGAGCGCGCAGAACATCAGAAGCGCCCACTGGCCGCCGTCCAGCCGTGCCAGGTGCGCGGGATGCGCGAACGGCCACAACATCAGCGCGGCGGCGATATAGATCACGCACAGGATCTGCATGGACCCGAGCCGCATCAGCAACTGCTTCTGCACCAGCGCGTACACCGCCCAGACCACCGCCGCGAGCACGACGAGCAGCGAGCCGAGCAGGTAACCGCCCCGGCTGGCCGAGGCCTGGCCCTCGGCGGAAAGCGCGACGTGCGTGAACTGGTCGCGGAAGAACAGTCCCATGCCGGCGACCAGCAGCGCCATACCGAGCCACTGAGCGCCACGGAAGCGCTCGCCGAAAACGAGGACGCCACCGAGCGCCATCAGCAAGGGGGCGAGCTGGATCAGCAATTGCGCATTGCCCGGCGAGGTCATCTGCACACCGAGCAGGTAGAAAACGTAGTTGCCGACCAGCATCACCGCCGCCAGAGCCAGCATCGACCCGCCGCGCCGGCCGAGCGCGCCGAAACCCGGCAGCCCGCCGCGAAGCCCGAGCCAGGCAATGGTCAGCACCGCCGCGACGAGGAAGCGGAACCACGTGAGCGTGATCGGGTCGAGTACGACCAGGGTCAGCTTGAGCGCGACCGGGAGGGTCGCCCAGCAGGCGGCGGTCAGCGCGCTCAGCGCAAGGCCGAGCCGGAGGCGACCGGAGACCCGGTGGAGTGTGCTCATCGGGAGGATCCGCGCAGGGCGGCCCATCGTCGCAGGCCGGCATGATGCCGACAAATGCGCCATGCTCGAGGCCGGGCTGAACACGTCATACAGGCGTGGATCACGGCCCGGAAAGTTAAGCACCCGTTCAAGCCGCTGGCCCAAAGCTGGGCCATTCGCCACAGGGGCACTCCGATGCTGCGTCAACTGCTTTTACCGCTCGCGGCGAGCGCACTGCTCGCCGGTTGCGTCACCACGGATCCCTATGGCTACCGGGGTGGCGATCGTGGTGACTATTACTACGGCGCTCCGTCGGTGGAATACCGCTATCGCGGCGATCCCGGCTACGACTATCCGTATTCGGGCCCGTACCGGTCGGGTTTCTCGATCTATGGCAGCTACGGCTACCCGCGCGGCTACTACGGCAGCCCCTACGGGAATCCGTACTACGGCGGCTATGGCTATCCCTATTACGGTGGCTATGGTTATCCGTACCAGGGGGGCTACGGCCATCCCCACCCCGGCTATCCACAACATCGCCCCACCCAGCCCCCGCCGCCCGGTACCGGCTACCAGCCGCCTCCGGATACCCGCGATGGCGGGCCGTGGCGCAACCTCGACGACATCCGCCGCCGTCGCCTAGGGGATACGACGCCAGGGGGTGTCGGCCCTTCGCCCAGCTTCCCCCAGCCGTCGTTCGAGCCCCGCCCGCGCATGGGCGGAGGCGAGGGCGGCTCACCGATGGGGCAGATCATCCGTCGCAGCCGCGAACCGCGTCCCGAAACGCAAACGCCGGAGCCGTGATCGCGCGCTGACGGTCGATTCCGGCTTGCGTCGCCCGGATCACCGCCGCAAGCTAGGGTCACTGACCATACGCGTCCGATTGGGCGCATATGGTGGCGAGCAGCCGTCAATGCCAGCCCCGGCGAGGAATCATCGGATCCCCCCTGTTCCGCCCCTCGCCGGGGCTGGCACCCGGCCCGCCCGCCGATCTGCATGGCTGAAAAGAAAAAGAAAGAGGGCCGGACGTCCCCCGACATCCGGCCCTCCGTGCTTCCCCGCGGGCGCCTGGCCAGCCCCTGTTCCAATACCGGCCGACGCATGACGCCTGCCCCGCTGGGTGCACGGAATGTTGTGCAGGAAGCGTGCCAGCCGCTTCCGCCCGCCGCAGCGTGGTCCTGCCATACCGTTGCACGCGCGCTACGTCACCGGCTGACGCAACGGGGCGCAGCGCGACGACAGGGGTCAGCCGTCCGGGCACGGAACCTGCGCGCGATAATGCCCGGCCTGTTCACCCGGCCGTCCACCGCCATTACCGCATGACCGACTCCTTCCATCGCTACGACGTGATCGTGATCGGCGGCGGCCATGCCGGTACCGAGGCCGCACTCGCGTCCGCGCGCGCCGGCGCCCGCACGTTGCTACTCACGCACTCGATCGAGACCGTGGGCGCGATGAGCTGCAACCCGGCCATCGGCGGCATCGGCAAGGGCCACCTGGTCAAGGAGATCGACGCGCTGGGCGGCGTCATGGCGCGCGCGGCCGATACCGCCGGCATCCAGTGGCGACGCCTCAATGCGAGCAAGGGGCCGGCAGTTCGCGCGACCCGCTGTCAGGCCGACCGCTCGCTCTATCGCGCCTACATCCGCCGCGCCGTCGAATCGCAGCCGGGCCTGACGCTGTTCCAGGCCGCGGTCGACGACATCGCCTTCGACAACGGCCGCGTCGAATCGGTGCTCACGCAGACCGGCCTGCGCTTCTTCGCGCCCGCCGTCGTGCTCACCGCCGGCACCTTCCTCGCCGGCAAGGTGCACATCGGCGCGACGACGTACGCGGCCGGCCGCGCGGGTGATCCGCCGGCGTCGACACTCGCCGCCAAACTGCGCGACGGCCCGTTCGTGGTCGATCGCCTCAAGACCGGCACGCCGCCGCGCATCGACGGCCGCACGCTCGACTACTCGGTGATGGATGAACAGCCAGGCGACGATCCGCGCCCGGTGATGTCATTCATGGGCTCGCGCGATGACCATCCCGCGCAGGTCTCGTGCTGGATCACGCACACCTCCGAGCGCACGCACGACATCATCCGCGGCGCACTCGACCGCAGCCCGCTCTACACCGGCCAGATCGAGGGCATCGGACCGCGTTACTGCCCGTCGATCGAGGACAAGGTGGTGCGCTTCGCGGACAAGCCGAGCCACCAGATCTTCGTCGAGCCCGAAGGGCTTGGCGTTGCCGAGATCTATCCGAACGGCATCAGCACATCGCTGCCGTTCGACGTGCAGCTCGAACTCGTGCGCAGCATCCGCGGCTTCGAGAACGCGCATATCACCCGCGCCGGCTACGCCATCGAATACGACTTCTTCGATCCGCGTGGGCTCAAAACCACGTTGGAGACGAAGGCGATCGCCGGCCTGTTCTTCGCCGGCCAGATCAATGGCACGACGGGTTACGAGGAAGCCGCAGCGCAGGGCCTGCTGGCCGGCGTCAATGCCGCGCGGTGCGTGCGTGGTGAAACCGGCTGGAGCCCGCGTCGCGACGAAGCCTATCTCGGCGTGCTGGTCGACGACCTCACCACGCAGGGCACGCTCGAGCCGTATCGCATGTTCACCTCGCGCGCCGAATACCGCCTGCAGCTGCGCGAGGACAATGCAGACCTGCGCCTGACGCCGACCGGTCGCGAACTCGGCCTGGTCGACGATGCGCGCTGGCATCACTTCGATGCCAAGCGCGAGGCGATCGAACGCGAGACCGCGCGGTTGTCCGCCATATGGGCGGCGCCGAACAACGCGCTCGGCCGCGAACTCGCCGACGTGCTCGGCATCGAGGTCAGCCGCGAGACCCATGCAATCGATCTGCTGCGACGTCCCGAACTGGATTACGCCAGGCTCATGCGCGTGGCGTCGCTCGGCCCGGCGGTGGCCGATGCCGCGGTGGCCGAGCAGGTGGAGATACGCGCGAAATACGCCGGCTATCTCGACCGCCAGCGCGAGGAGATCGAGCGCGCACAACGCAACGAGGACACCGCGATCGCGGATGGCTTCGACTATTCACAGGTGCATGGATTGTCAGCGGAAGCGCGGCAGAAGCTCGAACGCGTGCGGCCGCAGACGGTCGGGCAGGCGCAGCGTATCCCGGGCATGACGCCGGCGGCGATCTCGTTGCTTCTGGTGCATCTCACGCGACAGCGTCGGCGGCACGTCGCCTGAGCCGATGCTTTTACTGACCGCATGAAAAAAGCCGGCGGAACCAGCCCGCCGGCTTCGTTTCAACCAACGTGGCTCAGCGGCGATCCGTGGCCGTGGCATCGCGCGCGGCGCGGAACTCCGAATCGCTGCTCCAGTTCGGCCAGCACTTCGAGTTGGCCAGGTCGCGGCCGAGCGTATAGAGCACCTGCAGATCGCGCGCCATGCCGGTGAAGGGCCAGGAAGCCTCCCACTCATCCGCCGGCTGGTGGTAACGGTCAGCGGTGTAAGCCTTGTCGGCAGCTTCGGCCGCGGCGACGCCACCGCGCACCCAGTCATTACCGGAACCGAACGAGATCGCCGGCACGCCCTGGCGCGCGAAAGGGAAGTGGTCGGAACGGAAGAAGTGACCGGCTTCGGGATGCGGATCGGCGCTGTACACCAGCTTCCAGCGTTTGCCGGTCTCGATGAGCTGGTCGAGCAGTTCCACCTTCGCGCTGCCCGAGGTGGTGAAGTTGCGCGACGGCCCGTGCGGATCGAGGGCATCCATGTTGATCACGCCGACCGTCGTGGCTGCCGGATACAAGGGCTTGGACGCGTAGTACTCCGAACCCAGCAGGCCTTTCTCCTCGGCGGTGACGGCAAGGAAAACGATCGACCGATCGGTACGCGGCGCCTTGGCGAATGCGCGGCCGAGTTCGAGCAACGCGGCGATGCCGGTCGCATTGTCGACCGCACCGTTGTAGATGCGATCACCCTTCGCATCGGGCTGGCCAACACCCAGATGATCCCAGTGGCCCGAATAGATCACGGTCTCGTCGGGGCGTTTGCGGCCGGGCAGCAGGCCGGCCACGTTCTGCGAAGTGATCACCTGTGAATCGACCGCGTACTGCGCCGAGAAGGTGGCACCCTTGAGCTCGACCGGGCGGAAATCGCGCGACTGCGCCTGCTTCTTGAGGGCCTCGAAGTCCAGACCGGCGCGCTTGAACAACCCCGCCGCGACATCGCGCTGGATCCAGCCTTCTAGCGGCGGATGCGATGCGGCCGGATGGTCACGCACGATGTCGAACATCGTGTTGGTATTGGAATTCTTCACCGTCGCCCAGCCATACGAGGCCGGGGCGCTTTCATGCACGACGAGCAGGCCCGCCGCGCCCTGTCGCGCGGCTTCCTCGTACTTGTAGGTCCAGCGGCCGTAGTAGGTCATCGCCTTGCCGCCGAAATCTCCCTGGCCGGTCTCGAAGTCGGGGTCGTTGATCAGTACGAGCGCGATCTTGCCCTTGAGGTCGACACCCTTGAAATCATCCCAGCGGCGTTCCGGCGCTTTCACTCCGTAGCCGATGAAGACGATCGGCGCATCGGTGATAGAGACATCCTTCGAGCCGTCCATCGCGGCACGGATGGCGACCTGCTCGCCCTGGGTAAGGGCCTGCGACTGCCCATCGACCGTGAGTGACAGCCGTGGCGTGCCCTTGATCTCCGCGCGCAGCAATGGAACCGGCTGTGTCCAGCCGCGCTTGCCGTCCTTCAACTCGCCGCCCGGCTGCAGCCCCGCAGCCTTCATCCGTTTGATCAGGTAGGCAACTGTTTTCGTTTCGCCCGCGGTGGCAGGCGCGCGACCTTCAAACGCATCGGAGGAGAGCGTTCTGACCGTCTCCGACAGACGCTTGGGGTCGAACCGGGGCGCATTGGCGGCGGTGGCGGGCAGGGCCAGCGCGAGCGCGGCCGACAGCAGGGAAGCAGCGGGCATTCTGGACACGCGAACCTCGGCAGGAAAGATGCTGACCGATAGTAGCAACCGGTTGCGAGGCCACGGTCATGCGCGCGTCATCCGCTGCCTTGCGCAACGCAAATGCCCGCCAAAGCGGCGGGCACCGATAGCGACAGCCGGGTGGTTATTGCAGCGAGCGCGGCGCGGGCCCCTGCGTGCTGAGTTGCTTCTTGAGCTGTTCCATCATCGCAGGGCCAGCAGCAAGCAGCTCCTGCTTGCGCTCTTCCATCCGCATGCCGAGCGCTTCCAACTGCTCACGACCCAGCAATTCGCGCGCACGCGGGAACATTTCCTTTTCTTCCTCGCCCGCATGGTGTTCGATCAGTTCCTTGAGCACCTTCGCGCGGCCACCGAACTTCTCGCTGGTGACGTCGGTAGCGAGCAGGTCGGGAAGCACCAGATCACCGGCCGCGCGATGCTCTTCGAGCGCCTCGAAATACATCTCCTCATCATCGGACTTGCCGCCCGCTTCGCGGAAGGCCGGATAGAAGATCTCTTCCTCGATGGTCGTGTGCGCATCGAGTTCGATCCGGATTTTTTCGAGCAGCTGGGTGCGTGTCTTTTCGGCGCGTGACGTGGTGTCAGTCAGTTCGCCGAGCAGGCGGCGCACTTTCTCGTGATCGGCCTTGAGAAGTTCGATGGCATTCATGGGGTTTCACCGGGGTACGGGAGAAGGACGCAGGCAGCCTGCCTTCCCGGACGTGACCACCGTGTCACCTCACATGCAGTGCAGGTCTACCCGTCGCGGTTGAAGCGGCCGTGGCATTGCCTGCCCTGCACCATTGTCTTCACGGCGCCTCGCGTAAGGCGCGCGTAGCGTCGCTGATCGGCCGGGGGCCTGCCCTTGCGTGCCCATCGCAGAAACCAGAATCCATTGACGGAGACGACCCATGAATACGAAGACCCCGCTCGCCCTCGCCGCGTCGGCGCTGCTGCTGCTCGGCATGACCGCCTGCAACCGCAATGCGGATCCCAATGGCGGCGCGACCAACACGCCGGCCGCCGATGCCGCTATGCCGGATGCCGCGCCGATGCCCACCCCGCCGCCGGCGGATACCGTGCCGCCTGCGGATGCTGCTGCGCCGTCGCAGGCTGAGGCATTGGCCCTGCTCAATGCGATCAATGATCACGAGGTCAAGGCCGCCGAGCAGGCCAAGTCCAAGCGCGTCACCGGCGATGTCCTCGCCTATGCCAACATGATGGCGGCCGAGCACGGCAAGAACATGGCCGATACCAAGGCGATGCTCGACAAGAGCGGCCCCGCACCGGCGGATACGCCGCGCATGGCGGAGATGACCGCCAAGAGCGAAGCGGCGCTCGCGCAGCTAGGTGCCTTGGAAGGCGATGCCTATGCCAAGGGCTACATCGACGCGATGGTCAACGACCACCAGGATGCGCTGACCCGCCTCGACACGATGCTGATTCCGGCGGCCACCGATGCGGCGATCAAGGCGCAACTGACCACCACCCGCGACCACGTGCAGAAGCACCTGGAGCGGGCGAAGGAGATCCAGGCGAAGCTCGGCACGCCGAAAGCCTGATCACCGTTTGCGGCGAAGCATTCGCCATAGCCCGCGTGCATGCACGCGGGCTTTTTTATGCAGCTGTCCACCGTGCGCGATGCCGCAGCTTCCACGCCGGTGCGCGGTTGCTGGAAGGGAGTGATGCACGCCGCGAGACTGTGTATGCGAAATCTGTCCTCCCGGCTGGTGGAGCTGGGCGCGCCGATCGAGATCTGAACTGCCCGGTGAGCCGCATCCTGCGCGCAGCCGCGTGGCGGTCGACTTCCGACTTCTGCCTGCTACCGCGCAAAGCCGGGTCGATCCTTGCAGCCCGCACCACGACGCGGAATGCGGAAGCTGGCGTGGTTTCATGCAGTGTCGGCCACTGGAGCGGGCTGCTCCTGCACGGTTCCGCCGCGGATGACGCCTCAGGCCTGTGGCGATGTCTCCGTGCGCGGTTCGGCCGCGGGATCGCGGCGGAGGTCGCGCTCATGGCCGTCGTTGGGCGGCGTGAGCACGGCGCCCTGGCCTGGCTGGTCATGACGGTCGAGCGGTTTGCGCAACTCGCCGCGCTCGTGCCGGACTTCCTCGTTCAGCGGCTGGTCGTCGTGGAGTGTGCTCATGGAAGTTTCCCGCGGGGTGGGCTCGAACGTAGTCACGCCTGCGGCGTCGCCACGTGATGACCTCACTTTTCCTTGCGGTAGTTCAGCGAGGCGCGGCTCTCCACCGAGCCGGTCTCGATCTCGATATCCACGCCACGCCGGATCAGGTATTTCAACGTGAGCACCTGCCCGGTGCCGAGCAGCGAAACGCCGTAGCCGACGTACAACCGCGGCGAGAGGTACTTGCCGATGCCGAGCACGCTGCCGCCGAGCGTGCGGCTGTCGATCACGCCCGCATCGTCGAGGCCCAGGCGCGCGCCGAGTTCTGACGCGAGCAGGCTGCCACCGGCCGACAGGGCCGCGCTCGCCGCGCCGATCTGCTGGCCCTGTTCACCGCCGACGGTGCCGAGCGGGCGGCCGAGTGCGAGGTAGGACAGCGCCTCCGACTGGGTCGCGCCGTTGCTCGACCACACGTTCGCGCCCGGCGCCGAGGCGCGACCGCGCACGTCGATGCCTGCGGTGATCCCGCCCACATCGCGTTCGGCGCGGATGTCGAGGATCGGATCACCCACCGGGCCTCCCGACCACGTCAGCACGCCGCGGCGGATCTGCAGGCGCTGGCCGTAGGCGACGTAGCGCCCGGAGACGTCCATCTGCCCACGCGCGGTGGGTGCCGCACCGGCGGAACTGCGCACCTGCACGCGCCCGGCGAGCCGGCCGTCGAGGCCGAACCCCTGCAGGCGCACGTCCTCGCCCGCCACGAGCGCGAGATCCAGCGCGAGTGGCGTCTTCACCTTCGCTTCCGGGTCGACCGGATCGAGCACCACCACGTCGGCCGAGGCCTTCACTGCGCGGTCGAGGCGTTCGAGCATCAGCAGCGCCGTCGGCACCACCACCTGGCCGGTGACGCGGATCGGTTGCCCGGCGGACGTCGTCACCTGCACGTCGGGGTCGGCCACCGCGCGCAGCTGGCGGGTGTTCGCCACCTGCACGTTGTGGCCGCGCAGGTTGAGCTGCAGCGGCGCACCGGTACCGCGCCAGCCCAGCCGGCCGTCGACGGTGAGCACGCCTTCGCCGGAGCGCGCCCGGCCGGCGATGCGCGCGCTGCCATCGGGTAGCGCGTCGAGCGTGGCCTCGCCCTGCGTGAGGGCGATGCCGAGCGCGGGCAGTTCGGTGGTGAAACCGGTAAGCCGCGCCTGCCCGCCAAGCACGGGCGCGAGCCGCGTGCCGGCCAGCGTGATGCGCCCGCTGAGCCGCCCGTGCGGCTCGACGATGTCCGGCGAGAGCAGTTCCATCCAGGTGAGTTCGTCGGTATCGATCGCGACGTTGCCCGACAGTGGCGCATGCGCGGCCCAGCCCATCGCGACACGGCCCTGCACGCGGCTGCGGTCGAACAGGCCCGAGGCGAGGTCGACCTGCACCCGCGCGGGGTCGAACACCAGGCGGGCATCGAGCGATCGCCAGCGCAGCAGGTCGGCCGACGGTGCGGCATCGGTGCGCAAACCCCCCTGTGCGGAGGTGACATGCGCAGTGCCGCGCCACGTACCGCCGGCCGGGATAACGCGCGCCTGCGCGTCGATGACGCCACGCACCTGCCAGGGCTGGCCGTCGGCGCGCGGGGGCAGATAGGACGCGATCAGCGACAGCGGCAGCGCGCGCGCGTTGACATCGAGACCGCGACGCGGCCAGTCCGCATTCGCGCACAGCTCGCCACCTGCGGACGAGCGCAGGCAGGTCGGCGCGAGCGCCAGCCTGCCGCCACCGAAGCGCATCTGCGTGGCGCGCTGCAGGCGCCAGTCGGCACCCCGGGCAGGCGAGAGCTGC
>SCUY01000100.1 GCA_004322525.1 Lysobacter sp.
GTCTAAGCCTTTTCCCGCCCGTGCACCCATCCCCGCAGAGCTTTGCTGCGCTGCCGCCCGTATCACTCGGCTGTGGCCACGCATCGCAGATCTACAGCACCCTGCACCAAGCCACGCGCATCTCCCACAGGTCGCCGGCCATGCATTACACGCAGCCACGGCAGGCTTGAGAAAGCCGAGAGGCTGTTCGCCCCTGAATCGCTGCGGCGGCATTGAATGCACCTTCGAGCTGATCGGTGCCCGCCAACTAGGCTTTCGCGCAGGCCCAAGGCGCTCAGCTGGTTGAGGAAGAAGTTGGCAACAGTGTGGTTTAAGCAGAAATTGTTTATCGACCTATAATACCCTACCCACCTATTCTAAATTACAGTCATTATGGGTCACACCATTCGCGAAAAAAAGAAGTTGCTGGGCCGCGTGCGCCGCATTCGCGGCCAGGTGGAGGCGTTGGAGCGCGCGCTTGAAGCGGGACAAGGCTGTTCGGAAGTCCTGCACCAGATCGCGGCAGTGCGTGGCGCGATGAACGGCCTCATGACCGAAGTAATCGCCGACCACATTCACGCACACATCGCCAACCCCGCCATCGCGAGCGACGCGAAACGTTCCGAAGGAGCGAATGACCTGATCGACGTCATCCGTTCCTACCTCAAGTAGCCCAGGGATTCCGTCATGAACCAGCAGCATGATCATTCCCTTTCGCCTGACCTGGCGGATCAGGCGGCCTGTCGCACGGTCGCGCCCACTGCTGACGATCACGACGACCATCATCACGACCATGACCATGCGTTCGAATGGACCGAGATGGCCCGGATCGCGCTGGTTGCGGTAGCCGCCGCGGCGGTGTGGTTCCGGCTCTGGGAGCCGTTGCCGGCCATCAGCATCATCGGTGTCGCCGGCCTGCTGGTCGGCGGGTGGCCCATCTACAAGGAAGCCTTCGAGAACCTCATCGCCAAGCGCATGACGATGGAGCTTTCAATGTCCATCGCCATCCTCGCCGCGGCGGCCATTTCCGAGTTCTTCACGGCACTCGTCATCACGCTGTTCGTGCTGGTGGCCGAAGTGCTTGAAGGTATGACAGTTGCACGTGGACGCAGTGCCATTCGTGATCTTCTCGACTTCCTGCCGCGGGCGGTTTCCGTTCGCCGCGCCGGCAGCATCCTGGAGGTCGACGTCGACACGCTTGCCGTGGGTGATGCGGTTCTGGTCAATCCCGGCGGCCGCATTCCAGTGGATGGCACCGTGTTGGCAGGGCACTCGTTTGTCGACCAGGCGCGTATCACCGGCGAATCGATGCCGCTGGAGAAAACTATCGGTGCGCCGGTGTTCGCCGGCTCCATCAACCAGTCCGGGGCATTGGAAATCCGCACCGAGCGCATCGGCCGCGATACCAGCTACGGCAAGATCATCGAGGCGGTGGAGCAGGCCGAACGCTCGCGTGCCCCGGTGCAGCGCCTGGCCGATCGCATGGCGGGCTACCTGGTCTACATCGCGCTTGCCGCCGCCGTGCTGACCTACCTGCTGACACGCGATATCCGCGCGACTATTTCGGTAATCATCGTCACCGGCGCATGCGGTATTGCCGCAGGCACTCCCTTGGCGATTCTGGGTGGCATCGGCCGCGCTGCCCGCGGCGGCGCCATCATCAAAGGAGGGCTCTTCCTCGAACAGCTTGGCCAGATCAACACCGTCGTGCTGGACAAGACCGGAACGCTTACCTACGGCCAGCCCGAGGTTCGCAAGCTCATCCCGGCCGAGGGCGTCGATACGATGGCGCTGCTCAATGCCGCGGCGGCTGCCGAACTGCGTTCGGAACATCCACTCGGGAAAACGATCGTCATCCATGCGCAGGCGCAGGGATGCACACCGGGCGAGCCCGAGCGTTTCGGTTACACACCAGGCCTCGGGATCGATGCCACCGTCGACGGCGATTTGATTCTGGTGGGCAACCAGGCGCTGATGCTTGCCCATGGCATTGCGCTACCGGGCGATCTTCTCGCCGGCTATCCGGAAGCGTCGGAAGTGTTCGTCGCGCGTGCTGGCGCGCTGCTGGGTGCGATCGTCATTGCGGATGCAGTGCGACCCGAATCCCGACAAGCCATCGCGGCCATACATGCGATGGGCATCAAGACCCTGCTGCTGACCGGCGACGCGCAACCGGTGGCGAATGCCGTCGCCAGAGAGCTGGGCATCACCGACGTCGCAGCGAATCTGCTGCCGGAAGACAAACGTCAGCGTGTGAAGCGCCTGGTTGCCG
>SCUY01000101.1 GCA_004322525.1 Lysobacter sp.
AACCAGCGCCCGCGCCGCGCCGAAGAAGGCCTCCCAGGCATGCGTCAGTGCCGCGCGGTCGGTACCGAGGGACATCAGGTAAGGCACATCGAGGCCGGCGGAGAACACGGAGGGCCCGCCGCTCAGCGAGATCCCGCGCGCATCCGCCTGGCGGACATGGACGATGGCATCGCGAAGGCTCGCACACAGCGCCGGGTCCAGTGCATTGACGGGCGGCCGGGCAAGGCGGATTTCGGCAATGCCCTCATGCCAGCGGATGTCGACCAGGCTCATGCGCGGATCCTCGAATGTCCAGCCAGATTAGCGGGAGGATGACCGGTCGGCACCATGGCGGGAACGTCCCTACAATGAGCTGATGCGTTCCCTGCTGGCCATCATTTTCATGTTCGCCGTGTCGCCCGTGCATGCGGCCGACGGCGGTACGCCAGCCTGCAGGCCCGGCGTGAGCAGCCCCTGGCTGCGGATGGCGCCCGCGGCGATGCCGATGGGTGCGGCGTTCCTGACCATCGAAAACCGGTGCGGCCGCGACGTGGTGATCGTCGGCGTGGAGAGCGCGGACTTCGGCAGCACCAGCCTGCACGAGACGCGCCTCGAAGCGGGCGTCAGCCGTATGCGCGCCCTTCCGCAGCTACCGGTGGCCGCCGGAGGACGCGTCGAGTTCAAGCCCGGCGGCCTGCACATCATGCTGATGAATCCCCGCCACAACCTGCGGCTGGGCGATACGGTGGTGATGATCTTCCGGCTTCGCGACGGCGGCGCGTTCACTGCATCGGTTCCGCTGCGCGACACCGCGCCGTAGCCTGCCCGACTTTTACGCCGTCGCGCTGCAGGCGTCGCGGACCCCGGCGGGAAGCGGCGCGGCGTGGCCGCTCTCGCGGTCGATCCACACCATGACCACGTTTCCGTCGCAGTAGATCGTGCCGTCCTGCAGGGCATCGACGATCCGATGTCCGATGGTCAGGCTGGTAACGCCCGCCCGCTCCACGAACAATTCGACCACCACTTCCCCGGGCCAGCCGATTGGCCTGCGGTAGTTGAGGTTCGACGCGGCGACGACGGGTGCGACGAGTCCGTCCATTCCCATGCCGGGTACGGCGAGCATCCATCGCAGCCGGGCTTCCTCGAGATAGCTCAGGTACTTCGAGTTGTTGACGTGGTTGAACGCATCCAGGTCACGCCAACGCACCGATAGCGGCACGCGAACGAGCATGCGTGGCACCTCGGCAGCTGGCCTTTGTGCGGGCGCCTTGATGGCGGATGCAAGGGGCGTGGTCCCCGCGTCGCCCGCAGCGGCCTTTGCCGCGGTTTCCGCCGGCTTGCGTTTGCGCGGTGCACTGCGACGCTTCGGTTTCTCGGCAGGGGGCTTGGACGTGTCGCTCATTTGCGCGCTGGCTTGCGTTTGCGGCCGGAAGTCGGCGCGGGCGCGACAGCTTGATCGCGTTGCAGCAGCGGCGCAAGGAAGCGGCCGGTATATGAATCGGTCAAAGAAGCGATGTGCTCGGGCGTGCCGCAGGCGAGGATGGTTCCGCCCCGATGCCCGCCTTCGGGGCCAAGGTCGATGACCCAGTCGGCGGTCTTGACCACATCGAGGTTGTGCTCGATCACGACGACGGTGTTGCCGTCATCGCGCAGGCGGTGGAGCACGCCCAGCAGCTGCTCGATGTCCGCGAAATGCAGGCCGGTGGTCGGCTCATCAAGGATGTAGAGCGTGCGGCCCGTATCGCGGCGCGACAGTTCCTTGGACAGCTTCACGCGTTGCGCCTCGCCACCGGAGAGCGTGGTCGCCGATTGGCCGAGCTTGATGTACGTGAGGCCCACGTCCATCAGCGTTTCCAGCTTGCGCGAAATCGATGGAATGGCATCGAACAGCTCCAGCGCATCCTCGACCGTCATCGCCAGCACGTCGCTGATGTTGTAGCCCTTGTAACGGATTTCCAGCGTCTCGCGGTTGTAGCGCTTGCCATGACAGACGTCGCAGGCCACGTAGACATCGGGCAGGAAGTGCATCTCCACCTTGATCAGGCCGTCGCCCTGGCAGGCTTCGCAGCGTCCGCCCTTGACGTTGAAGCTGAAGCGGCCTGGCGCATAGCCGCGCGCGCGCGATTCCGGAACCTGCGCGAACAGTTCGCGCAGCGGCGTGAACAGGCCGGTGTAGGTCGCGGGGTTGCTGCGTGGGGTACGGCCGATCGGTGCCTGGTCGATATCGACCACCTTGTCCCACAACTCGATGTTCTCGTACGACGCGAAGGGCGCGGGTGACATGGATGCACCGTTGAGCTCGTTCGCGGCGATGGCATACAACGTGTCGTTGATGAGTGTCGACTTCCCGGACCCCGATACGCCGGTGACGCAGGTGAACAGCCCGGAGGGGATCGCGAGGTCGACATTACGCAGGTTGTTGCCGCGCGCACCGGTGAGGTGGAACGTCATTGATGGATCGGGCTTGTGACGATGCAGGGGAACCTGGATACGCCGCGCGCCACTGAGGTACTGGCCGGTGATCGATGCCGGGTTCCGCATGACGTCGGCCGGCGTTCCCTGGGCAACGATCGCACCGCCGTGCACGCCCGCTCCCGGGCCGATGTCGATCACATGGTCCGCGAGGCGGATAGCATCTTCATCGTGCTCGACCACGATCACCGTATTGCCGAGTTCGCGCAGCCGGGTGAGCGTGCCCAGCAGGCGCTCGTTGTCGCGCTGGTGCAGGCCGATGGAAGGTTCGTCGAGCACGTACATGACGCCGACCAGCCCCGCGCCGATCTGCGAAGCCAGCCGGATGCGTTGCGCCTCCCCACCCGAGAGCGTGTCGGCCTTGCGTTCCAGGGTGAGGTAGTCGAGCCCGACATCGACGAGGAAGCGCAGCCGCGCGCTGATTTCCTTGACGATCTTTGCCGCGATCTCGCCACGCCAGCCGGGCAGGGCGAGCTGGCCGAAGAAGGTCAACGACTCGTCGATCGGCAACAGGACGATCCGGGCCACATCATGTTCGCCCACGAAGACGTTGCGCGCGGACCGGTTGAGGCGCGCGCCACCACATTCCGAACAGGGGCGGTCGCTGATGTACTTGGCAAGTTCCTCGCGCACGGCTGCCGATTCCGTTTCGCGATAGCGGCGCTCGAGGTTCGGCACCACGCCTTCGAAGCGGTGCCGGCGCTGGTAACGGCCACCGGAATCGTTGACGTAGGTGAAGGTCACCGCGTCCCTGCCGCTGCCGTACAGCACTGCAGCGCGCGCCTCGTCAGTGAGGGAGTTCCATGGCGTATCCACATTGAAGTGGAAGTGCCGTGCGAGCGACTGCACCATCTGGAAGTAATAGGTGTTGCGGCGATCCCAGCCCCGTACCGCGCCTGCCGCCAGTGACAGTTCCGGATGCACCACGACCCGCGCCGGATCGAAGAACTGGCTGACGCCGAGGCCATCGCAGGTGGGGCACGCGCCGACCGGTGAGTTGAACGAGAAAAGCCGCGGCTCCAACTCGGACAGGGAGTACTCGCACACCGGGCAGCTGTACTTGGCCGAGAACAGCAGCGGCGCGGCGTCCGCCTTGTCCAGCGACACCACCTGCGCCATTCCGTCGCCGAGCTTGATCGCGGTCTCGAACGATTCGGCGAGCCGCTGCTTCATGTCCTCGCGCGGCCGGAAGCGGTCCACCACCGCCTCGATGGTGTGCTTTGCGCGCAGCGCGAGCTTGGGCACGTCGTCGATCTCGTGCAGTTCGCCGTCCACGCGCACTCGTACGAAGCCCTGCGCACGCAGCTGGTCAAATACCTGCGCATGCTCGCCCTTGCGCTCACGGATGACCGGCGCGAGCAGCATGTAACGATGCTCCGGATCCAGGGCCAGTACCTGGTCAACCATCTGGCTGATGGTCTGCGCCTCGAGCGGGTAGCCGTGATCCGGGCAGCGTGGGATGCCGACGCGTGCGAACAGCAGGCGCAGGTAGTCGTAGATCTCGGTGATCGTGCCGACGGTGGAGCGCGGGTTGTGCGAGGTCGATTTCTGCTCGATCGAGATGGCCGGCGACAGGCCCTCGATGTGGTCGACGTCGGGCTTCTCCATCACGCTCAGGAACTGGCGTGCGTAGGCCGAGAGCGATTCCACGTAGCGACGCTGGCCCTCGGCATAGATGGTGTCGAAGGCGAGGGAGGACTTGCCTGAGCCAGACAGGCCCGTGATCACGATGAGTTTGTCGCGGGGGATGTCGAGGTCGACGTTCTTCAGATTGTGCGTCCGCGCGCCGCGGATGCGGATGAATTCCATCGCCATCGGATGATCCTGGGGTGGGGGACGCCGCCGTGCGGCGAACCGGAGAGCCTATCGGCTGCCGGCAGCCCGGACAATTTCGACAGATGCCCGGCTGGCCGGGCGGCAGCCAAGTGGGCTGAAACGGGACCCGATGCGCCCGGAGCGTCGCAGGCCGCGCGACGGCCACCCGCCGGAGCCAAAGATCCGCGGCCTTGCGCTAAGCCTTTGAAGACCCTAGAATTCCGCTCCTGTTTGTGCCTCGCGCACGGCAGAGACCACAATAACTACAGAGGAAGATGGTCATGTACGCAGTACTGGTCACCGGTGGCAAGCAATACCGGGTGATGGAAGGCGAGACGCTTCGCGTCGAGCTGCTCGAAGCCGACGCCGGCAGCGAGATCACCTTTGACAACGTTCTCATGCTTGGCGGCAGCGATGGCGTGAAGCTCGGCGACGCGCTCAAGGGCGCCACCGTCAACGCTAAGGTCGTTGGCCACGGCCGCGCCGACAAGATCAAGATCGTCAAGTTCCGCCGCCGCAAGCACCATCGCAAGCAGATGGGCCACCGGCAGCATTACACCGAAATCCAGATCACCGGCATCGCCGGTGGCGACAAGAAGTAAGGAGCAGCCGTCATGGCACATAAAAAGGGCGTAGGTTCCAGCCGCAACGGCCGCGATTCCAACCCGAAGTACCTGGGCGTCAAGATCTACGGCGGCCAGGCGATCGAGGCCGGCAACATCATCGTCCGCCAGCGCGGCACCCAGTTCCATCCGGGTCCGGGCGTCGGGCTCGGCCGCGACCACACGCTGTTCGCACTGGTCGACGGCAAGGTCGATTTTTCGGTCAAGGGTGCAGCCAGGCGCCGTACCGTCAGCGTCGTCGTCCCGGCCTGATCCATTTCGCCAGGTTGTGGAAAGCCCCGCTTTGGCGGGGCTTTTCGTTTGAGAGGCCGTGATTGGTGATGGGTGATCCGCAAAAGGCGGATCATGCGCTGGTCGTGGGCAGACAACGGTAGAGTCGCGATCAGCGTCTTGACCCATCACGAATCACCACTCACCAATCACGGCTTATGAAACTCGTCGACGAAGCGGAAATCCAGGTCATCGCAGGAAACGGCGGCAATGGCTGTGTCGGCTTCCGGCGAGAGAAATTCATCCCGCTCGGCGGCCCGGACGGCGGCGATGGAGGTGATGGCGGCAGCGTCTGGCTGGTCGCTGACGAGAACCTCAGCACGCTTGTCGATTTCCGTCACCAGCGCATGTTCAAGGCGCAACGTGGCGAGAACGGCATGGGCAGCCAGCGTTACGGCAAGGCCGGCGAGGATCTGGTGATCACCGTGCCGGTGGGTACCGTCATCACCAATGTCGATACCGACGAGGTGATCGGCGATCTTGTCCGCCACGGCGAGCGCCTGCTGGTGGCGCAGGGTGGCAAGGGCGGCCTGGGCAACATGCATTTCAAGAGTTCGGTCAATCGCGCGCCGCGACGTGCACTGCCAGGCCTTCCCGGGGAGATGCGTGCGCTCAAGCTCGAGCTGAAGCTGCTCGCCGACGTAGGCCTGCTCGGCTTTCCGAACGCAGGCAAGAGCACGCTCATCCGGGCCGTCTCGGCAGCAACGCCGAAGGTGGCCGATTACCCCTTCACCACGCTCTATCCCAATCTCGGCGTCGTCAGCGTGGAGCCCTATCGCAGCTTCGTGATCGCCGATATTCCGGGGTTGATCGAAGGCGCGGCTGATGGAGCAGGCCTGGGCGCACAGTTCCTGCGGCACCTGCAGCGCACGCGGTTGTTGCTGCACGTGGTCGACCTCGCCCCGATGGAAGGAGGCGTCGAAGGCATCACGCCGGCTGACCAGGTGCGTGCGATCGAGCGTGAGCTCGGGAGGCACGATCCGGAACTTCTGCAGAAGCCGCGCTGGCTGGTGCTCAACAAATCCGACCTGCTGCTGGAAGAGGAACAGGCTGACGCGGCGCGCGCCGTGCTGGACGAACTCGGCTGGACCGGCCGCTGGTATGTCGCCTCGGCGATCAGCCGCGAGGGCACCTGGCCGATCATGAAGGATGTGATGGCCTTCTTCGATCGCCAGCGCGAGGATGAACTGGAGGCCCGGGAAGCCGCGCGGGCGAATGGGCCTACGGATTCCGAAGGCGATGCGGCCCCAGCCGGGTCACCTCTCTGACAGTGGGTCGCCTTTCGAAACGAACAGCCGGCTTCACAGCCGATCCGGGCATAGCGCGCCGCGCGACGGCCGGATATGCATGCCATCGCTGCACGGGTTCAGGGCGACCCGGGGCCCCGCACTGCAGGGTTGGATCCGTCCGCCCTGGGTTTCGAAACGGGGGTCTGGTGGTTGCGGTTTCCCGATGCGTTGCCGATCGGGTGATCGGGTTTCGAGCAGGCACAAAAAAACCCGGCCGAGGCCGGGTTTCTTCGCTACGCTCTTTGCTATCAGGCGGCGATCTTCAGTGCCTTGATGCGAGCGTTCAGTCGGCTCTTGTGGCGGGCCGCCTTGTTCTTGTGGATCAGGCCACGCGAGCTGAAACGGTCGAGCAGTGGCTGCGCGGTAGCGAATGCGGTTTCGGCGCCGGCGGCGTCGTTGGCCTGCAGGGCCTTCAGTACCTTCTTGACGGCGGTGCGCAGCATCGAGCGCTGGCTCGCGTTACGCAGGTTACGCACGACCATCTGCTTGGCGCGCTTCTTGGCGGACTTGATGTTTGCCACGTCGGTTTCCTGGAAGTCTTGATGGAGCGGCTGTCCGGGAGACAGCGCGAAAAGGAGGGTAGATTGGGTAAAACTAGACTCGAAAGTATGGCGCTATCAATGGGTTGCGTCAACACGCACTGTCTGGGTGAGGCTGCATGAGCCCGCCGAGGATGCTTCGAGGGCTGCTGTCTTTCAGCAGCATGACCATGGTCAGCCGGGTATTCGGCCTGATCCGGGACCAGGTCATCACCACCTATTTCGGCGCATCGGCAGCGACGGACGCCTTCTGGGTCGCGTTCCGGATTCCGAACTTCATGCGGCGTCTGTTCGCCGAAGGCTCGTTCTCGACCGCATTCGTCCCGGTCTTCACGGAGGTGAAGGAGACACGCTCGCACGCCGAGTTGAAAGCGCTGATGGCCAATGTATCCGGGACGCTCGGTGCGATCCTGCTGGTCATCACTGCCCTGGGCCTTCTGTTCACGCCCCAGCTGGCCACGCTTTTCAGCGCGGGTGACGGCGCCACCGGGGCGCTGAAATTCGGCCTCACCGTCGATCTCCTGCGTCTGACGTTCCCGTTCATCCTGTTCGTTTCGCTGACAGCACTCGCCGGCGGAGCCCTCAACAGCTTCCACCGGTTCGGCATGCCGGCACTGACGCCGGTGATATTCAACCTCTGCATGATCGCCGCCGCCTTGTGGCTGGCTCCCCGTCTGCAGACGCCAATCCTGGCGCTGGGCTGGGCCGTGCTCGCGGCCGGGGTGCTCCAGCTGCTGTTCCAGCTGCCGGTGCTCGCCAAGCTCGACCTTCTGACCCTCCCCCGCTGGGGCTGGTCGCATCCGGACGTGCGCAAGGTGGTCAGGCTGATGGTGCCGACGCTGTTCGGCTCGTCCGTCGCACAGCTAAACCTGTTGCTGGACACACTCATCGCCGCGCATCTTGTCACCGGGTCGCAGACCTGGCTCTCGCTTGCCGACCGCTTTCTAGAATTGCCGCTCGGTGTATTCGGCGTGGCACTGGGCACGGTGATCCTTCCATCGCTGGCGCGTCACCACGTTTCCACCGACCGTGCCTCGTTTTCCCGCACGTTCGACTGGGGCCTTCGGACCACGCTGCTCATCGCGATCCCGGCGTCGCTGGGGCTGATGCTGCTGTCCCAGGCGCTGGTCGCCACGCTGTTCCAGTACGGCGAATTCACTCCGTCCGACACCCGCATGACCGCGATGTCCGTCTTCGGCCTGAGCTTCGGCCTGCCTGCATTCGCGCTGCTGAAGGTCGTTCTTCCAGCGTTCTATGCGCGGCAGGACACGCGCACCCCGGTCCGCGCCGGCGTTGCTTCGCTGGTGGCGAACATGCTGTTCAACTTCGCGATCCTCGCCGTGCTGTACTCCCTCTGGGCGACGCCGGACCAGCAGGCCCACGGTTTCCGCGCGACTTTGGCCTCCACGCCCGGCTACCACCTCGCGCTGGGCCTTGCCAGTGCGGTCGCGAGCTATCTCAACCTTGCACTGCTGTGGCGATGGCTGAAGCGTGACGGCGTCTACCAGCCACAGCCTGGCTGGGGGTCGTTCGCTTTGCGTGTCGGCCTGGCGTGCGCGGCGATGGCCGCCGTCGTCGGCGTGGGGCTGTACGTACTGCCGGCGTTTACCGCCGCCTCGCTGCAGGCCAGGGTGGTCAACCTTCTGCTGCTCGTCGGCGTCGGCGCCGCGGTCTACGGCGGAGCACTCGTGATGTTCGGTTTCCGGCCACGCGACCTGCGCGAACACTGAGCAGCCGCGCCCGGTGTCGCCGCTATACTTCAGAGCATGAGCAGGCTGTTCCGTGACGTCGACCGCGGGGTCCGCGCCCCGCAGGGGAGCGTGGTCTGCATCGGTGCATTCGACGGCCTGCACCTGGGGCACCGAGCCCTCGTCCATCGCACAGCCGCGCGTGCACGTGAGCTGGGCATGCCGGCCATCGCGCTGACTTTCGACCCGCTGCCGCGCGAGTTCTTCGCCACCAGCCTCCCGCCGCCGCGGTTGATGTCGACCCGCGCACGGGTCGAAGCCCTTCTGGACATGGGGATCGATCAGGTCGGCCTGCTGCGCTTCGGCACGCGCCTGAGCGGGATGGCCGCCGAAGTGTTCGTCGACGAGGTGCTCGACCGGGCGCTGCGGGCGCGGGAGGTATGGGTCGGTCCTGATTTCCGTTTTGGCCGCAGTCGTACCGGCGATCTCGCGCTCCTGGCGGAAGAAGGGCGACGCCGGGGCTTCGACGCAGGGGGTATCGAGCCGGTGATGCTGATGGGCGAGCGGGTCTCGAGCACGCGGATCCGCATGCTGCTCGGCGCGGGGCGGTTCGACGAGGCAGCGCGCCTGCTCGGTCGCCCCTACCTGATCGAGAACCGCGTGGTGCGTGGCCGGAAGCTTGGCCGCACGCTCGGCTATCCGACGGCGAACCTTCGCCTTCCAGCCGGCCCGCCGCCGCTGTCGGGCATATTCGCCACCCTCGTGCATGGGCTGGGGCCGCTGCCGCTTGCCTCCGTTTCCAGCCTGGGCACGCGTCCCACCGTCGGTGGCATCGAGCCGCTGCTGGAAACCCACATCTTCGATTTCGATGCCGACATCTACACGCGCCGGATCGGCATCGAGTTCGTCGCCAAACTGCGTGACGAGCAAAAATTCGATGGCCTCGACGCACTCGTCGCCCAGATGGATCGCGATGCCGCCCAGGCGCGCCACATCCTCGTCTCCGAAACTCCACGACTGACTGCCTGATCCCGTGACCGACCGCGAACCCAAAGACGCCAATCCCTACCGGGCGACGCTGCACCTGCCGGCGACCGACTTCCCGATGCGTGGCGACCTGCCCAGGCGCGAGCCGCAGACGCTCGCGCGCTGGGAGGACGAAGGCCTGTATGCGCGGGTTCGCGATCAGGTCGGCACGCGTGCGCGCAGCTTCGTGCTGCATGACGGCCCCCCGTACGCCAACGGCACGATCCATATCGGGCACGCGGTGAACAAGGTGCTCAAGGACATCGTCGTCAAGTCCAAGCTGCTGTCCGGCTACGACGCACCCTACGTCCCGGGTTGGGACTGCCACGGCTTGCCGATCGAACTCGCCGTCGAGAAGAAGCATGGCAAGGTGGGTGACCGGCTGGACGCCGCGCAGTTCCGGCAGAAGTGTCGCGAATACGCTGCCGAGCAGATCGACCTGCAACGGCGTGATTTCAAGCGCCTGGGCATCCTTGGCGATTGGGAAAACCCGTATCGCACGATGGATTTCCGCTTCGAGGCGGACATGCTGCGTTCGCTCGCGAAGATCGTCGAGCGCGGGCACCTGCTGCGCGGCGCGAAGCCGGTGCACTGGTGTTTCGACTGCGGGTCGGCGCTGGCCGAGGCCGAGATCGAATACGCGGACAAGATATCCCCGGCGATCGACGTCGCGTATCCCGCGCGCGATCCCGCAGCGCTCGCCGCCAAGTTCGGCGTGAGGATCGCACCTGGCGTCGAAGTCGCCGTGCCGATCTGGACGACCACGCCGTGGACCCTGCCGGCGAGCCTCGCGGTGTCGATCGGCCCTGAGCTCGAGTATTCGCTGGTCGAGGCGTCGGCCGGGCCGAACAGTCGTCGATTGCTCGTGCTTGCCAGCGCACTGGTCGAGCGTGCCGCGTCGCGCTATGGCATCGACACGCCACGAGTGATCGGCGTCGCTGCCGGATCGGCGCTCGAAGGTATCGTGCTCGCGCATCCGTTCTACGAACGCGACATCCCGCTGCTGCTCGGCGAGCACGTGTCGGCCGAGGAAGGCACGGGCGCGGTGCATACCGCGCCGGGGCATGGCCAGGAAGACTTCGCGGTCAGCCAGAAGTACGGCGTGATGGATCGCTACACGGCGGCGCAGATCAATCCCGTCGATTCGCGCGGCTGCTACCTGCCGGGCACGCCGAACGCGGGCGCCGCGGTCATCGAAGGGCTCCATATCTGGAAGGCGAACGATGCGCTTGTCGAGGCCCTGCGCGCGACTGGCCTGTTGCTCGCGGCGCATCCGCTCGGCCACAGCTATCCGCATTGCTGGCGCCACCGGACGCCCGTCGCATTCCGGGCCACGCCGCAGTGGTTCATCTCGATGGAGCAGGCGGGGCTGCGCGATGACGCACTGGAAGCCATCAAGGGCGTCCGCTGGTTCCCGGACTGGGGCCAGGCGCGTATCGCCGGCATGGTCGAGGGCCGCCCGGACTGGTGCATCAGCCGTCAGCGCACCTGGGGCGTGCCGATCGCGCTCTTCATCCACCGGATCACCGGCGAGCCGCATCCGCGCTCGGCCGCACTGATGCGCGAGGTCGCCACGCGCGTGGAACAGGCGGGCGTCGATGCCTGGTATGCGCTGGATACCGCCGCGTTGCTCGGCGACGAGGCTCGCGATTACGACAAGGTCAACGACATCCTCGATGTCTGGTTCGACTCGGGCGTCACCCATGAATGCGTGCTTGGCCAGCGCCCGCAGGACGGATTGCGCAAGCCGGCTGACCTCTACCTTGAAGGCTCGGATCAGCATCGCGGATGGTTCCAGTCGTCGCTGCTGACAGGCATCGCGATGGACGGGGCCGCGCCTTACAGGCAGGTGCTCACGCACGGCTTCGCGGTGGATGCGCACGGCAAGAAGATGTCGAAGTCGCTGGGCAATGTGATCGATCCGCAGAAGGTCATCGACCAGATGGGCGCGGACGTGCTGCGCCTGTGGATCGCCTCCACCGACTACCGCAACGAGATGTCGGTCTCGGACGAGATCCTCAAGCGCAGCGGTGACGTCTACCGGCGCCTGCGCAACACCGCGCGCTTCCTGCTCGGCAATCTCGATGGTTTCGATCCGTCTCGGTATCTGCAGCCGCTGGATTCGATGGTCGCGCTCGATCGCTGGATCATGCATCGCGGCTGGGAATTGCAGCACAGATTGATCGCCGCCTACGAGCGC
>SCUY01000102.1 GCA_004322525.1 Lysobacter sp.
ACCTGGGCGGCACTGCATGCGATCCGCGCGCTGGGCGTGCGCATGGCGATCGACGATTTCGGCACCGGCTACTCCTCGCTGGCCTACCTCAAGCGACTGCCCATCACGACCCTCAAGATCGATCGTGAATTCATCGCCGACCTCACCCGGGATCCCGACGACGAGGCGATCACCAGCGCGGTGATCGTGATGGGCCACTCGCTGGGGCTGAACGTCGTCGCCGAGGGCGTGGAGACGGCCGGACAACTCGACTTCCTCCGCCGCCATGGCGTGGACGAGATCCAGGGCTACTGGCTCGCACACCCGATGGAAGCCGATGCCTGCCTGGCCTTCCTCGAAGAGTGGTCGCAGCGCAGCACGACGGGAATCGCCGACGCCATCCTCTGACGGCGTGCCTTGACCGCGCCCGGCGCACTGTTATCGTGGCCCGCATGGACCGCCCCCAGACACTCGAACAGCTGCACGTGCTCGCGCGGCGCATCGATGAACTCGGCGATCGCCTGCGCCGCCTGCATGACGAGAACCGCAGCCTGCGCCAGCAGCAGGGCGAACTGCTTGCCGAACGTTCTGCGCTGCTG
The DNA here is from genome assembly GCA_004322525.1 of Lysobacter sp. Classification (GTDB taxonomy): domain Bacteria; phylum Pseudomonadota; class Gammaproteobacteria; order Xanthomonadales; family Xanthomonadaceae; genus Cognatilysobacter. The sequence continues at coordinate 579 of SCUY01000102.1, forward strand.
TCGAAGAACGAACAGGCCCGCGCGCGTGTCGAGGCGATGATCACCCGCCTGAAATCGCTCGAACAACACACCTGACGTGGTGACTTTCCACGCCTCGCCCGCGACGCACCGGAGCCGACGCGCATGAGCAGTACCGAGCCGGTCAATGTCCGCCTGCTGGATCGCGAATACACCGTCGGCTGCACGCCGGAGCAGCGCGACGGCCTGCTCGCCGCGGCGCGGCTGCTGGACAACAAGATGCGTGAGATCCGCGGCACCAACCGCATGGCGGCGGTCGATCGCATCGCGGTGCTGGCCGCGCTGAACATCGCGCATGAGCTGCTGCAGATCCGTGGCGAGGGTGAGCGCGAACACGAGATCTCGCGGTCACTCGGGCGTCTCAACGAGCGGCTCGACGACCTGCTCAACCTGCCGCGCTGACGTCTGAATCCGCGCCCAGCGACCGCCCTGCCGCGCGCGTCATGAGAAACGCTCCGCGCTATACTTTCCCCGTCCTCTGCTGTGTGCGACGGCGTGTGCAAACATTCGCCTTGGCCCTTAAATACGACCACGGGAGCGTGGCGGTAACCCGGAGTGCAGGCCCGTCCACGAGCGGGAAGCCCGAAGGATACCCAGCGTTCCCACTTGAACCCCGGGTTCAAGGTCGTTTCGCACGCATCGGCATGGTGGAGGGCGACTTGTATTCATCGGCCCGGCGTCGATCGACAGCGCGGGCCCGGCAGTGATGACGGCGGTCGCAACCGATCCTGTCGCCCTGCGCCGCGAATTCCGCGCCCGCCGCACTTCGCTCTCTCCCACTCTGCGCGTGGCGGCGGCCGGCCAGCTGGCAGCACGTCTTTCCGCTTCAGGCGCGATGCCCGCGCAAGGTTTCGTTGCCGGCTACTGGGCCTTGGACGGGGAAATCGCGCTGCATGTCTGGCAGACGTCCCTTCCGCACGCGCTGCGCTACTGCCTCCCTGTTCTGCATGACGACGGACGCCTGCGCTTCGCGCCGTGGTCGCCGGGCGAGCCCTTGCTTTCCAACCGCTTCGGCATTCCCGAGCCGGACGTAGCGCCCGACATGCTGCTCGATGCATCACGGCTCGCGCTCGCGATCGTTCCACTGGTCGCCTTCGACGCGAACTGTCATCGGGTGGGGATGGGCGGCGGCTGGTACGACCGCACTTTCGCCTTCCGGCACGCCCCCGGCGCCGGCACGCCGCGGCTCGTCGGGGCCGCCTACGAGATCCAGCGAGCGCCCCGCCTGGTTCCCGCACCCTGGGACGTTCGCCTCGATGCCGTCTGCACCGAAGCCGCGACCTATTCCGCCGATACCGGATCGACATGACCGCACGCCGCCGCCATTGGCTGATGAAGTCCGAACCCGAAGCCTTCTCCATCGACGACCTCGAGCGCGTCGGCACCGAGCCATGGACCGGTGTGCGCAACTACCAGGCACGCAATTTCATGCGCAACGGCATGAAGCCCGGCGATGGCGTGCTGTTCTACCACTCCAACTGCACGCCGCCGGGCATCGTCGGCATTGCGACCGTCGCCTGCGAGGCGTATCCGGACCCGACGCAGTTCGAGCGCAAATCACACTATTTCGATCCCAAGGCCACGCGCGAGGAACCGCGCTGGTTTAACGTCGACGTGCGCTTCGAGCGCAAACTTTCACGGCTTGTTCCACTCGACGAGATCCGTCGCCATGCTGATGAGCTGGGCGAGGATTTCGCGTTGACCCGGCGCGGCAGCCGCCTGTCCGTCCTGCCGGTATCCGCCGCGCAGTGGAAATTCCTTCTTTCCCTCGAGTGACCCCATGAGCGAAGCCAAGCGTCGTGCCGCCGAGAAGGCAATGGACCATGTGGAGGACGGCATGGTGGTCGGTGTCGGCACCGGTTCCACGGTCGCCTATTTCATCGATGCGCTGGGCCGTGATCCCCATCGCATCCGCGGCGCGGTGTCGAGCTCGGAGCAGAGTACGCAGCGCCTGCGTGCCCATGGCATCGAGGTGCTCGACCTCAACACCGCCGGGCCGCTCCCGCTGTATGTCGACGGCGCCGATGAATGCGACCCGCTGAAGCGGCTGATCAAAGGCGGCGGCGCGGCATTGACCCGCGAGAAGATCATTGCGCAGGCCAGCCTGCGTTTCGTCTGCATCATCGATCCAGCCAAGCAGGTGGACGTACTCGGCCGCTTCCCGCTGCCGGTCGAAGTGGTGCCCATGGCGCGCAGCCTGGTCGCGCGGGAGATCGTCGCGCTGACCGGTGGCCAGCCGGTGTGGCGGGAAGGCGTGGTCACCGACAACGGCAACTGGATCCTCGACGTGCATGGCCTGCGGATCACCGACCCTCCGGCCGTCGAGGCAGCCCTCAACCAGGTGGTCGGCGTAGTCAGCGTCGGCCTGTTCGCCCGCCGGCCCGCCGACGTGGTGATCGTGGGCGGGGACGTCCCGAAGGTGCTGTAGCCGCTCCGGCGCATCATCGCCCCGCCAGCGCGCAGGCCTTACCGATCGCCGGCTGGCCGGCTGCACCGACGCGCATTGCGCCACCCCTGCCGGGTGCCGTCAGGCCCATTTGAAGTCGCAGTGCCGGTATCCCGGCACGGCGCTGGCACGCCGCTTGCCTGAAGCCCGACAAGTCCATGCGATGACGCCGCCAGGCCATGACCGACGCGATTTCCTCCGTTCTTTCCCAGATTCGCGCCCACGAGATGCGGATGAAGGGCATGGGCGACGTCGCCGCGGGGACGTCGATCGGCCCGGCGGGCGTCCAGCCCGGCGCGCAGGCGCCGCAGGGTGGGTTTGGCGCCTCGATGTCGAAGGCGCTGGACAACGTCAGCCGGGTGCAGAACGAGGCCGGGGATCTGCAGAAAGCCTTCGAGCTGGGCGATCCACGCGCCGACCTCGCGCGCGTGATGGTCGCCATGCAGCAGTCGCAGGTGGCGTTCCGGGCAACGGTCGAGGTGCGCAACCGGCTGGTGCAGGCCTATCAGGACGTCATGAACATGCCGATCTAGCCGTGATGCACCGGCGCGGTGATCGGGAGCGGCAACGCCGTATCCGGCTCCCCTCAC
>SCUY01000103.1 GCA_004322525.1 Lysobacter sp.
TGATTGACGGCACGCGGCGCTACGGCAACGGGCGCCTGCTGCCGTCAATCACCTCGATCTCGATGTCCCGGCGGAGAGCGTAATGCTGCAGCCCATCATCACAGACGACCACATCACAACCCGCGTCGGCGATCGCCTGCGCCGCGGCCGCGCGCTCGCGATCGACCCGAACGCGCGCACCCGTGCGCTTTGCGATGAGCAGGGGTTCGTCGCCTGCCAGGTGCGACGCGGTTTTCGGATCGACCCACAGCGGCTGGTGGCCGTCGCGCCCGTAGCCCCGGGTCGCGATACCGGGCGTCCAGCCGGCTTCCTGCAGGCGTTGGACCACGGCGATCGTGAGTGGGGTCTTGCCAGTGCCGCCTGCGGTGAGGTTACCCACCACCACCACCGGAACACCAGGATGGCGTGCCCGCAGCAGGCCGCGCGCATACAGCGATCGCCTAAGGCGCATCGCCGATGCATAGGCCGGTTCGAGCAGCTGCGCGCCCCATGGAACGCGAGCGTCCCCGTACCAGTAGCGCGGCGCACCTGCCATCAGCCGGCCTCGCGGAATTGCATCCGATGCAGGCGGGCGTACAAGCCGTCGCGCGCCAGCAGTTCCGCATGCGTACCCCGCTCGACAATGCAACCCTGGTCGAGCACGAGCACCTGGTCGGCATGTTCGATCGTCGACAGGCGATGGGCGATCACCAGTGTGGTCCGATGCGGCATGAGGTGTTCGAGCGCGTCCTGCACCAGCCGTTCTGACTCGGCATCGAGCGCGGCTGTGGCCTCGTCGAGGATCAGTACCGGCGCATCCTTCAGCAATGCACGTGCGATCGCCAGGCGCTGGCGTTGGCCACCCGAAAGCCGCCCGCCGCGTATACCGATCGAGCTCTGCGAGCCGTCCGGCATGCGTTCGACGAATTCCGCCGCATTCGCGCCGCGGATGGCAGCATCGAGTTCGGCGGATGTCGCCTGACCAAGTTCGCCATAGGCCACGTTGGCCGCGACGGAGCCGTCAAACAGCATGACCTGCTGGCCCACGAGCGCGATCTGGCGACGCAGGTCGGCAAGCCGGTACTCCTGCAGCGGATGTCCGTCGAGCAGGATCATGCCGGCTTCGGGGTCGTAGAAACGCGGTATCAGCTTGATGAGCGTCGACTTGCCGCTGCCGGAGCGGCCGACGATGGCCGTCACCGTGCCCGGCACGGCGTCGAACGAAATACCGGACAGGGCGGGCTCGGACTGGCCGGGGTAGCGTGCAGCCACGTCTCGGAATTCCAGCACGCCGCGTGCACGCACGAGTGGGCGGGCGCCCGTGTCGGCCTCGTCCGGCGCGTCGAGCACCTCGAACAGGCGATCGGCCGAGGCGACGCCACGCTGGAGCATGCCCTGCACATTGGTGAGCTGCTTCAATGCCGGGATGATGGCCAGCATCGATGTCATCAGCGCGACGAAATCCCCGGCGCTCAGGCGACCATGCACCGCCTCGCGGCCGGCGAAAAACAGCAGCGCCGCGAGGCCGATCGCGCCCATCAGCTGTACGAGCGCGGAGGAGATGCTGCGCGTGGCCTCGACCTTCAGGCTCAGGCGGTAATGGATATTGGCCTGCTCGCCGTAACGGTCGAGCTCGACCGCCTGCGCACCGTAGACTTTCACTTCCTGCTGGTTGGACAGCGACTGGTCGGCGAGCAGCAACAGTTGCGCCGCACTCTCCTGAATCCGATGCCCGATGCGCCGGTAGCGCTTGCCCACCGTATCCATTGTCCAGGCGAGCAACGGCGCCAGCAGCAGGATCGCGATGGTCACGCGCCAGCTGTACCAGAGCATGACTGCCAGCATCGCGACCACCTGCATCGACTGCTGCAGCATCACCTTCGCCGCATCGATGGCCGCCTGCGCGACCTGGTCGCTGTCCGAACCCAGCCGGGTCAGCATCGACGGCACGGGTTCGGTATCGAAGCGCAGCCCTGGCAGCCGAAGATATTTCGCGAGCGTCATGATGCGCAGGTCGCGCGCGATACCACGGCCGGCGCGCGCCATCGACACGTCGGTAACATACCCCGCGATGCCGCGCGCAACGAAGATGCCGACGATCACCAGCGGCAGCCACCAGTTCACCCGCGCACCCATCGTCACGAAGGTCTCGTTGACGATGGGGCTCATCATGTAGGTGAAGGCGCCCGCGGCACCCGCCTCGACGAGCATCCCGGCCAGCGCGGCCAGCAGCACCGGACGGTACGGGCGCACGAACCGCACAAGCCGGCGGTAGGTCGGCCAGGCCGAGCGGGACTCGCTCACCGGGCTGCCTTCTTCTCGCTTGGCGTCGCCACCGCGAGCAGGATCCTGCGATAGCCGAGCTGGCCGATGGCTTCCTGCGCGGTGATCACCGCCTGGTAGGGAGTCCGTGCATCGGCGCGGAGCATGACCGGGCGGTCGCGGTCGGTGCCACCCACTTCGGCGAGCGTCGCCTTCAGTGCCGCTCCGTCATCACGCAGCACCTCGCGGTCCTCGACGAAATACCGGCCATCCGCATTGACCAGCACGTCCAGCGGATCACGCGCCTGCGTGTTTTCGCCGGTCGCGCGCGGAAGTTCCAGCTTGAGTGCCGAGCGGCCTTCAAAAGTGGCGGTGACGACGAAGAAGATGACCAGCGTCAGGATCACGTCGATCAGCGGAATCAGGTTGATGTCCGGCTCGTCGACCGGGCGATGCCCGCCGATGCGCACGTCAGGCGTCCTGCGGTGCGTGGCGCGAAGCGCGCTGCTCGACGACATCCATCAGCGCGATCGCCTCGTGCTCCATGTCGACGATGTATTCGGCAATGCGCCCGCGGTACCAGCGGTGCGCGATCAGTGCCGGGATCGCCACGATCATGCCAGCGGCGGTATTCACGAGCGCCTTGCCGATGCCGCCGGCGAGCTGGTTCACGTCGCCGATGCCGTAGTCGAGGATGCCAAGGAACATCTGGATCATGCCGACGACGGTGCCGAACAGGCCCAGCAGCGGTCCCGCGGCGGCGATCGTGCCCAGGGTATTGAGGTAGCGTTCCATGCGATGCACGAGATGGCGGCCGACGTCTTCGACACGCTCGCGCATGACCTCACGCGAGCGTGCGCGCATGTCCAGCACCGCCGCGAGTAACGCGCCCAGCGGCGAGGTCTGCCGCAACGACTCGATATGCGCGGGGTCGAGGTTGCCCCGGGCGGCCCAGGCGCGCACTTCATCCCCAAGCCGCGGCGGCATTACACGCGTGCGCCGCAGGGCCCAGCCGCGCTCGACGATGAGCGCGAGCGCGAGCGCCGACAGCAGCAGCAGCGGGATCATCGGCCAGCCGCCGGATTTCACAAGTTCGAGCACTGCCCCTCCGGTCGGACGTCAATCGCCTCGATAGGATAGCCCAGCCGTCGCACCGGGCCGGTGCGTCGCATCCCACAGGCGCGATGCGGTGCGGCGTCGGGCGCTTGCGGTGACTCCGCCGGGGCCCAGCAGGAACGTCAGCGCACCTTGGTCGGCGGTGTTCCAGAGCCGTGCGCCAGTGGCGGACCATCGGGCGACGACCTCTTCGTTCGGGTGGCGGAAACGATTCGCATGGCCGGTCGAGAACACCGCATCGCGGGCACCGGTAGCGGCGATGAACGCCGGGCTCGACGAATGCCGGCTGCCATGGTGGGTCACCATCACGAGGTCGGCGCGGAGCGATGCCGGGTCCGCTGCCACCAGCCGCTCCTCGACGAGGCTGCTGATGTCGCCAGCAAGGAGAACCGATCCATGACGTCCCTCGATGCGCAGGACGCAACTGGAATCGTTCGCAAGGTAGGGAAACAGCGGCGGTGGATGCAGCAGGCGGAACCGCACGCCGTTCCAGCTCCAACTCTCACCGGCGAGACAGGGCCGGGCGCCGTCGATCCCGGAGCCTTCGGGTGCCGCAAGAGACGCGGACGGAACTTCGCGCTGCACAGCCGCCAGCCCGCCCGCGTGGTCGGCATCGGCATGACTGATGAGGATGCGGTCCAGCCGCCGCACACCGCGCGCGTGAAGGGTCGGAATGACCGCACGCTCGCCCGCATCGAAACCATCGGGCATGGCCGGGCCGGCGTCGTACAGCAGCGTATGCGTGCGGGTACGCACGAGTACCGACAGACCCTGGCCCACATCGATCACCGTCACTTCCAGCGCACCGGGCGGCGGCCGATGCGGATCCGGCCAGAGCAGCGGCAGCCATAGCAGCAGGGCCAGCGGCTTGCCCGGCACGCCGCGCGGAAGCATCATCCAGAACGCCCCCGCCAAGGCCAGCGGCAGCGCCAGCATCGACCCCTCCGGCAAGTACCACAGCGCCCAGGCGCTCGAACCGAGGCGTTCGAACAGCGGCCAGGCGATATCGAAACACCAGGCAGCCAGCCGCCACGCCACTCCACCCAGCGTCGGGTGCAGGGCATCCAGGGCGATACCCGCTACGGACAATGGCGCCACGACCAGGCTCCACCAGGGGACGGCGACCAGATTGGCAACCGGCCCGACGAGCGAGGCCTGGCCGAACAGGACGACGGTCAAGGGCAGCAGCCCGACTGTGGCGACGCCCTGGGCACGGGCAAGGTTTCCGAGCGCTGATCCGCCGCGGGAAGGCATGCACCACAACAGCCAGACCACGCCCAGGAAACTGAGCCAGAACCCGGCCGACAGCACGGCGAGCGGATCCACCAGCAGGATCGCGATGGCCGCCATCGCCAGAACCGTGGGCATGGCAATGCTTCGGCGTGCGCACTGCGCTCCCGCGACCACGGCGATCATTAGCAAGGTACGCACCGTGGGAATCGCGAACCCGCTGGCTGCCGCGTATACGGTCGCGCCCGCGACACCGGCACCCGCCGCGGCGATGCGTGCGGGAATGTGGCGCGCCAAGGCAGGCAGGAGCCACCACGCCAGGCGCACGAGCAGCGCCAGGAAGCCGGCGACCATGCCCACATGGAAGCCGCTGATCGCGATCAGATGGGTGAGACCGTCGGCCCGCAGGATCGTCCAGTCGGCATCGTCCAGGAAGCGGGTATCGCCCAGCGCGAGCGCGCGGATGAAGCGCGAAGTCCGTGTTCCGATCGCGGCCTCGATGCGGCGGGAGGTTACGTCGCGCCAACCCGCGATCCCGGATGCCGCCTGCAGGCGCACCGGCACTCCGCCCCGCACATAGCCTGTGGCGGCCAGGCGATCGGCGAACGCATGCTTCTCGCTGTCCGAGCCGCTCGGATTCCGCAGCCCGCGTGGCGCACGCAGGCGCAGCGGGAAGCGCCAGCGCTCCCCGGCATGGACGGACGGCGGGGCTTCACCACGGCGCGGATACCAGGCGATGCGGACCGTGCGTCCGTCCAGCCGCGATGGTGTCTCATGCACGACCACGTCGAAGGCGATCCGGCGTGGCTCGATGCGCGGCAGACTGACCACCTGGCCCACCACGACCATGTCCAGATGCGGCGGCGAGGCCGGCAACTGCTGGCGCAGCGCGTGGCCCGCCTGCAGGGCGGCCCAGACGAAACCGAACACGAAGATCGACATCGGCCCGATCCGTCGCAGGCGCAAGGTCGCGACGGCAGCCGCCGCCAGCAGCAAAGCCAGCGCGCCGGAGGGCGGCACGAATGGCAGCGCGAGGCACGCACCGATACCCGTGAGCAGCGCGACCGCGTTGATCGGTGTCAGGAGCGGCGTCCGTGCCGCGGCATCCATCGGCTAGACCTCGCCGGGTGCGAGTTCGCGCAACCGCCCTTCGTGCAGTTCGAGCACGCGGTCCAGGCGGCGCGCCAGCCGGCGGTCGTGTGTCACCAGCACGAGGCTGGTGCGCTGATCGCGATTGAGGGCCAGCATCAGGTCGAACACGGTCGCCGCGGTCTTCTCGTCGAGGTTGCCGGTCGGCTCGTCACCAAGCACGCAGGCAGGACGATTCACCAGCGCGCGCGCGACGGCCGCACGCTGACGCTCGCCGCCTGACAGCTCACCGGGCTTGTGCGCGAGCCGGTGCGACAACCCGACCGCATCGAGAAGCGCGGTCGCCTTCTGAGCCGCCTCGCGCACGCTGGCACCGCCCAGTACCACGGGCAGCATCACATTCTCGACCGCGGTGAATTCGGGCAGCAGGTGATGGAACTGGTAGACGAAACCCAGTGCGTGATTCCGCAGGCGTCCGCGCGCCGCATCGCCCAGGCCGCTCATCTTCTGGCCGGTGACATAGACCTCGCCCGCGGTGGGGGTGTCGAGCCCGCCGAGCAGATGCAGCAGCGTGCTCTTGCCCGCGCCTGAAGCACCGAGGATGGCGACCGTTTCGCCGCGCTCCACGCTCAGATCGAGCCCATCGAAGACGGGCGTGCGGAGCTTTCCTTCGGCATAGGTCTTGCCGAGGCGCTCGGCCCGCAGGACGACCGTGTCGGCGATGGCAGCGGGGGCCGGTATACGCATGTCACTCATAGCGCAGCGCCTCCGCTGGCGGCGTGCGCGAGGCGCGCCAGGCCGGGTAGATGGTCGCCATGAACGCCATCGCGAGTGCCACGCAGGCGATCGCCACCACGTCGCCCGGTTGCAGATCCGTTGGCAGGCCGGTGATGTAATAGACATCCTCCGGCAGCAGCTGCACCCCGAAAAGCGCTTCGATGCCACGCAGGATGTGCTCGAGGTTGAGCGTCAGCACGATTCCGGAAACCACGCCGAGCACGGTACCGATCACGCCGATGAGCGTGCCCTGCACGATGAACACCTGCATCACGCCGCGTGGACTGAGGCCTAGCGTGCGCATGATCGCGATGTCGGCCTGCTTGTCGGTCACCAGCATCACCTGCGAGGAGACGAGGTTGAACGCGCCCATCGCGATGATCAGTGATAGCAGGATCGCCATGATCGCTTTCTCCATCTTGAGCGCGCGGAACATGTTCGCGTTCTAGATCGGAAGAGC
>SCUY01000104.1 GCA_004322525.1 Lysobacter sp.
CGATCTGGGCTTCTCGGCACGCTAGGTGAGTTTCTGGATGACGTTCCCAAAGATGACCAGGGGCTGGCTTATCGGGCTCGACTCTGGTTCGACCTGGGCATCGCGGACACCGAGCGCTACTTCGAGTCGCTGCTTGCGAAAAACAGGTTCGACCCGGCCTGGGCGCCGGACCTGGGCTTTCTAGTTCGAGAGCTTTCGCTCGGGATGCCCTTGGCTCAATGGCGGTACTGCTGTTGGGCGGCCGTCCGCCGAGGCGCGTCATTGGCGCAGCAAGAGCCAGGCACCGACGCCCAACGGCTTCGCGAGACGATCTTTGCGGAACTAAAGAGGCGTGCCGGTTGGATCGCGGCCGGCGGCTACGCCGGCTGCTCGTTCGCACCCAGCAGTCCGGTACCCAATAGTGCGGCGGCGCGTCTCTTCGTTACGCGCCTGACCCGGCTTGGGTCAGACTTCTGGCAGACACCTACCTCATGGGAGGCCATGCTCACGTTCGTAGTGGGACCGCCTCCGCGGCCGGCCGTCCACCCGATCGAGCCGCAACCAAGCGAGCTGCAGCCGCCGCTAGCTGCTGCCAACGGTCCAAGGCCTGCTTCGTCGAGGTTTGCAGCGGTCTCCGCTTCGTCTGATGCCTCCGATCAGGCTCCGAACCGTGAAGCTCTACCCTAGACCAGCTGGTGCCCATATCTTTGCCCTCGGCATGCGGAGCGGAGGCTGAAATTAGCCATGGGCCTCCAAGAGGGACCATGTGCGCATGGCGATTAGGTCGATCACCGGCATCGGTGTGGGCAAACCGCCGGACTGTCGCTGGCCATGTCCGCTGTCGGCCAGAAGCGGGCGTCGGCGCACCTTCCCCAGGAGATCACCAGACAATACCCGTGATGGGCCAGACTCCGAGGCGCTTCCGGCACAGCGGCACGTTGGAAGCCGCGGTATAGGCCGTGAAGATGTCCGTGCCACTTGAAGGCCGAGGTGGCCAGCCGGCTGCCCGGGCACTAGCTTCAACAGATCGTGGCGCCGTGCCCGTTGGCGCCGAACCTCGATGAGTCCATTTCGAGCCGCACGCCGATCATGAACTCCCAAAGCTGGCGTGAAGAGCGTCGAACACAGGCATTGCAGCCGTCAGTAGCTCGTCGTCGTCGGCGATCCGCTCCTTAAACCCAGCGAGAATCGCGGCCAATCCTGGCGCTTCGGCGATTTGCGCGCCCCCAATATCCAGCACGTGAACGATGCTGGCCAGCTTCACTAGTCCTGCGCTCTGCTCAAGGCCGAAGCTTGCAAGGAGCACTTCGAAAGTAACTTTCGTGCCCACATGGGTGAATCGGGCGCCATCAAAGTCGAAACCGATCGCGCGCTTTGGGCAATCGGCCGGCCGAGCGATCCATACGAACGTCGCATTTGGATCGATGAAACGCTTGATCAGCCATGCCGATGCCAACCGATCGACCCAGGGACGCGCACGCGTTGCCCAAAGCTTCGATTGGAATTTCGCGAGATCCTGAGGTTCGATCGAGCCCTGCTGTGCGCTTGGCTCATCCAACTCGCCGCGGGCCGCCAGCAAGCTCTGAAGGTCGGATAGCGCCGCTTCGGCTTGCGTTCGCGCGCTGCCGGCGAAGTAGTCGATTGCGGTCAGCGCGGTCAAGTCGCGACGCACGCTGCCTAAGAGACGACTCACCTCGGTCGCCGCCGTCTCATCAAGCGTGAGTCGGATCGCATGGATGCGCTCCAATAGCGCAGCGTATTCCTGACCGCGGTCGAACAGGGCCACGAGCGCGTCGTCCTGCGAAGGCTCTTCGCTTCGAAACGCGAGGACCCTTGCGCTTCCGCCCTCGGCAGTGACCAAGGCCGCATGTTCTTCAAATAGCGCTTTCGTGTCCTCTCGGGCAGGAAGGAGGTAGCTGCCATCGCGAAGCGCCATGGCGCCACTGGTGCGAATCGCCCGCCACAGCCTCATGCGTGCTGCCTTGCTGGGGCCGGGCAGGCTAACGACGAGCAGGAGCCAACTGCAGGGCTTCATGTGGTGAAATCTACCAGAACGTAACGATGTCTACACTAAGGTTTGGCACTCGCCTTTGGGCGAGGCGCCGTCCCGACCGGCGGAGATTCCGGTGTCGATCTCCTCGAGGAGCCAACGATGAGCAATGCAGCTCTGTACGTACCCAGGAAAGCCCTTTCCGGCGGGCACGAACCCAAGCCCCTTCGCTATGACCCTGCCAAGCTGCCTGGCCTGTCGGCACGCCTGATCCAGTCCCACTGGGAGAACAACTACATCGGCTCGGTCAAGGCCCTCAATATGGTCGAGGCGCGCTTAGCCGCCGCAATGGCGGACCCCGATTTTCCGCCGCTGGCTTATGGCGGCCTCAAACGCGAGGAGCTGCATCGTGTCGGCTCCATCGTGCTTCACGAGCACTACTTCGAGAACCTCGGCGGGGACGGCCGCGCCGGCGGCGACGTTGAGAAGGCGCTGTGTGCGACCTACGGGAGCTTCGACGCGTGGCAAGCCGAGTTCAGACGTACTGCTCTGTCGCTAGCCGGCGGTTCGGGCTGGTGTGTGCTGACCTACAACTCCTACACCGGAGAGCTGCGCAACCAGTGGGCTTGGGACCACATGCACGGCGCCATCGCAGGCCAGCCGCTGCTGGTGCTCGATATGTACGAGCATGCCTACCACATGGACTACGGCGCGGCGGCAGCCAAGTACGTGGATGCCTGGTTCGCGAACGTCGATTGGGAAGTGGTGGACCGGCGCTTCTCTGACGCCATACGGTCGACCCCTGTGATTCCTAGCGTTTAGCGCTCCACCGGCCGGCATCGCGCTCGAGCCGGGACGGATACCCGTGTTTAACCGAGGAACCTTCGATGCGTTTCCATTTTCATTGCTTCCGCGCCGTTTGGACACTCGCGCTGCCGATGTTGTTGTGCTGCCTGACAGTCCACGCCGCCGAACTCGACCCTGCAAAGATTCTTGAAGCCAGCGGCGCCGAAGCGAAGAAGCAACCTGACGGCGTGGTCCGTATCGGATGGAGCCGAGATGACGTGCCGGTGGTCGTCGATGGCATGCGGCTGCCACCTGCCGCCGGCCTGGGGTCCTGGGCTGCGTTCGCTCCGATGGGTGACCAGGCAATGGTAATGGGAGACACCGTCGTATTCGAGGACGAGGTCGACGCTGCCATGGATGCCGCGTTCAAAGTGGGGCTCGAAGTCACGGGACTACACAACCACTTCTTCTTCGACAAGCCGAAGGTGTACTTCATGCATATCGGCGGCCGCGGCGAGCCGATGCAGCTCGCCGGGGGTGTCAAGGCGGTGTGGGACGCGATCAAGGCCGTGCGCAAGCAGCGCCCCGAGCCTGCGACCGCCTTTGGCGGCCCTGTTCCTACCCCCGGCAAGCTCGACTCTGAAGCGATCGGAAAGGTGATCGGTCACCGTGCGGAGGTCACGGGTGGCGTCGCAAAGGTGACGATCGGCCGCGAAGGCCGGATGCATGGCCACCGTGTGGGTGGCTCGATGGGACTGACGACCTGGGCCGCGTTCACTGGATCCGATCAGCTGGCCGCGATTGATGGCGACTTCATCATGACCGCCGACGAAGTCCAACCCGTGCTCCGCGCACTACGACAAGCCGGATTGCATGTCGTGGCGCTACATAACCACATGGTGGGTGAGCAGCCGGCGTTCTACTTCGTCCACTTCTGGGGCAAAGGGCAGGCTGCGCAGTTGGCGCAAAGCTTCCGCAGCGCGTTGGACGCGCAGGCCCGAACCGCGGCGCTAGCAAAGCCATGATGACCAACCGCCGGCCTGAACGGCATTCCTAGGAGCCATATGACCTCCGCCGAGAGACACGTCCCTGCGGGCGCGGCCGACGATAGCCAGTACGCAGTTCCCCGAGAGCCATGGCTGCGGCTGTTCCTGCGCTTCCTACGTTTCGGGGCGCTCGCCTGGGGAGGACCCGTTGCCCAGATCGGCATGATCCGGCAAGAGTTGGTCGAGGAAGAACGGTGGGTCAGTAGCGCTCAGTTCAATCGGGTGCTTGCGGTTTATCAGGTCTTGCCGGGCCCCGAGGCGCATGAGCTGTGCGTCTATTTCGGGATGCGCTCAAGAGGCCGATGGGGCGGCATCCTGGCTGGCCTCGGCTTCATGCTGCCCGGCTTTGTGCTGATGTTCGCCCTCTCGTGGGCCTATGTACGTTACGGGCTGAAAACAGACGGCCTGCAGGCGATTTTTGCAGCCGTGCAGGTCGCCGTCGCCGCATTGATCGTCCGGGCGGTGTTTCGAATCGGCGGACATGTGGTGACCGATCGCTGGCTTTGGTCAATCGCGATTCTGGGCGCCGCGGCCCAGCTCGCCGGCGTGCACTTCGCCGTGATCCTACTTGTGGCGGGGCTCATCTATTTCGCCGCGCAGGGCTCCACCCGGGCGATCGCAGTGGCTGCAGCTGTGCTCGCCGCGGCTGGAACCGTCGGTTTTGCGGTCTGGACAGGTGGCCTTGCCGGGTTCGACGCGCTCACCCGTGACACGGTGACAGCGAGTGAAACCGCCCGCACCTTTGACGTGCCGCTGCTTGCACTGCTGTGGTCAGGCCTCAAGGCGGGTCTGCTTACCTTCGGAGGGGCCTACACGGTTATTCCGTTCCTGCAGCGGGACGCGGTGACGCAAGGAGCGTGGATGAGCAATGGTCAGTTTCTCGATGGCCTGGCCTTGTCGGGCCTGCTTCCGGCACCGTTGATCATCTTCTCGACGTTCGTCGGGTATCTGGGCGGTGGCCCATGGGGCGCTGTCGTCATGACCATCGGCATTTTCCTTCCGGCCTTCGCGTTTACGCTCTTGGGTCATGATGCCCTTGAGCGGCTGGTCCACCGACCACGGATCCGAACTTTCCTTGAGGGCGTGACCGCAGGTGTAGTCGGCCTGATTGCAGGCACCACGCTGGCGCTGATGCGTGTAAGCCTGACGAGCCTCGAGGCAGTCATCTTGTTCGCCATCGTGCTCGCTATCCTTTTCAGATCGAAGGCCCGGATGGTGATCCCGGCTGTGATTGCCGGGGCGGCGCTGTGGGGCTGGATCTCGCAGGAATTTTTCCATTAAGCCAGTCAGGCCGGGCGACAGAGCAGCCGGCTCGGCCACTGTCGCTAGCGGGCACCCGGCCAATCACGCGTTGCTTTGGCCTAGCGTGGTGGACTATTGGCCGCTCCACGGCCGGAGCAAGCTCACCCGGCGCTGAAACCGCTTAGTCCGCCTCTGGAGGAGTTGCCATGAAAATCACTGGACAACCTACCGCCACTATCGTTGCAGCCGCTTTGCTCGTGATCTGCTACCCAGTCTGTTCGGCCGGTTTGCAAGCCCAAGAGAGGTCAGCGCCGCCAATGACGCCTACGACGTGCGCCGAGCTTGCCGCAGTACGCGACAGGGTCGACCACTCGAACCGTCACGTAGGCATGCTGAAGCAACGCTGCGACCTGGAAGACATCCGGGCCAAGTTTGCCGAGATGGACCGCAACAATGACGGTCACCTCAAACAATCAGAATTGCCCGCCGGTCACATGCTCAGTGAGGACTTTGGCAACGTGGATATCAATGACGACCAGTGGCTGTCACTGGCGGAAGTCGCGGAGTACGACGCAGAGATAGCCGCCGTAGAGTGACAACGGTACTCCGCTTCAGGGGAGGAGCTGGATTCCAAATGGGCGGACGAGTAGTGCCGTGAGGGCGAAGCAGGCCCCGGTGATGACTGCGGACGCCGCAATAGCCGGCCAGAACCCGATCCGGCCGAGGAGCCAAGGAAAGGCGAGGCACATCGGGAGGGTCGGCAGCACGTACCAGAATGTGTACCAAGCGTGGTTCGCGATCTTCTCCTGCGGCTGCTTCTCAACGTACAGCCAGACCATGGCCAGCAATGTGATAAGCGGTAGAACCGCCACAAAGCCGCCTAGCTTGTCGCTGCGCTTTGCACCCTCTGACACGGCAACGACCACAGCGGCGGTCAGCAGGTATTTCGCGATGAGCCAGCCCATGCGGCCTCCGGCGAGGGGTACCTGCTCAGCCTATAAGTCGCGACGTATGGAAATCGCCGTGGCGTGGGGCGACGTCAGCTCGGCACCGGTCGATGTCGGCATTGGGTCGGGAGCGGACGGCTGCAGCCGGGGTCGTCGAGTTTCGGCAGCGCAAACGACGGTCGATCCCATCCACTCGGGCAGGGCCTCGCCTTTGGTTGTGAGCGCGACCTATCGAGTTACACGCAATGCGATATACCTCGGGTTTGCCTTGCTGCTGGGAGGCCGGGTTCAAGCACTGTCGAGCACGCCAGACGTCATCGTGACGGTGGCATTCGTCTTGTACCTAAACCACTTCCGGATTCCGCCCGAGGAAGCGGCGCTTGATGTCCGGTTCGGGGAGGAATTCGACTCTTACAAGGCACGCGTGCGCCGTTAGATGTAGCGTTAGACGAGCGTCGGACAAGCGCTTAGATCGGAAGAGCGTCGT
>SCUY01000015.1 GCA_004322525.1 Lysobacter sp.
CTCCCTTCGTCTAGAGGCCTAGGACGTGGCCCTCTCAAGGCTAAAACACGGGTTCGAATCCCGTAGGGAGCGCCATACGCGGCCCGGCGCATCGATGCGACAGGCGACACCGCCAACCCGTGCAGCGATGCGCGGGTTGTTCCGTTTCGGAGCCGGCAAACGCCCGGCTAGACTAGGTGTACTCACGGAATTCTCGACATGCCCTTCGTCGTCACCGAAAACTGCATCAAGTGCAAGTACACCGACTGCGTCGAGGTGTGCCCGGTGGACTGCTTCCGCGAGGGGCCCAATTTCCTCGTGATCGATCCGGACGAATGCATCGACTGCACGCTGTGCGAACCCGAATGCCCGATCAACGCGATCTACCCCGAAGACGACGTGCCGGCAGGCCAGGAAACGTTCATCGCGCTCAATGCCGAATTGTCGAAGGCGTGGCCGGCCATCACCGCACGCAAGGAAGGCATGCCCGACGCAAAGGAATGGGAAGGCAAGCCGGATAAGCTCGACCTGCTGGAGCGTTGATCAGCCTGCCTTGACAGACGCGCGATGGGAGGCGTATCGAACGCCCGCCCTGCATCGCGCAGGGGATCGGCTCAAGGCGCCAGCGACGTACGCAGGGTGGCGATCAACTGCTGCGCGGCATCGGCGGTTACAGGCAGGCCGCGCGGATCGACCGCGGCGATGTAGACGCCGCCCTCGGTGGCCGTGGCGCGCACCAGGAAACTGGCCCCCGCATAGGTGACGTCGTAGGCACCCAGCAGCTGTGCTCGGCTGGTGATGGTGAGCCCTTCGACCTTCGCCAGGGCCTCGCCCAGGCGGTTGAATACCTCATCCCGCGAGCCAGCCACCTTGAAGCCCACCGACGCCTGCGATACCGCCTGTTGTGTGGCCGAGGCGGTCGTACTGCCCCCGGCCGGTGCCGAGCGCGCGGCGACAGTCGTGGTGTCCAGCTCCGGCGGCACCTCGAGCGGCCGACTTTCTGCGGAGGCGGCATAGAGCTTGTTGCCGCGGTGGAACCAGCTGCAGCCCGAGACGCTGGCGACGGTGATCGACAGCGCGATCACCGCGACGAAGGAAGACGACGACTTGGACATGGAAACTCCGGGTTCAGGCCGCGACGTCGTCACGGCAGGCGGTTTCGATCTGTTGAACGAGGCCCGCGACACGCGTGGCGAAGCTCGACAGCGAGGGGGAAAGCGTCGTCAGCGGCAACCGTAGGCCATGCCCGATACCCAGCCCGGCAAGCAGCGCCTTGACCGGGATCGGGTTGGGTTCGCTGCCGAGGAACCCGTACACGTCAACAAGGCGGGCATCCCATGCGGTCGCCGACGGATCGCGTGCGAGCGCGAGATCGCAAAGGTGCCGGAACGCGGCTGGAATCACGTTGGACGCGACCGAGATCACTCCGTCAGCGCCCTGCAGCATCGCCCGGCAGGCGGTCGGGTCATCGCCGCTGAGGACAGCGAAACGTTCGTCACGCAGCACGAGCAGGCCGGTCATGCGGCCGGCCTCGCCGACCGCTTCCTTGATTCCGATGATGCGAGGGTGACCA
>SCUY01000105.1 GCA_004322525.1 Lysobacter sp.
TCATCGCGCAGTCGCGGACCGGTGTCGGCGAGCCTACCTGCACCACGCGGCTGACATCGAAGGCAGTGCCGCTGGCCTTGCCTTCGACCCGGACGTATACCGGATCGCTCGACTGCATGCCGGCTGCCTTGATCTTGCTGTCGATCTCGGCCGTATTGCCCACCTTGAGCCGGCTCTTGCTGCCACAGGCCTGGAAGGTGCCGCCCTGATACCAGCCGGCCTGCGCCCCCATTTCCATGCCCTTCATGTCGCCATGATCCATGCCGGCCATCGGATCCTTTGTATTGGAATTGGCGTTCGCATTGGCCGCGTCCATCGCCGCGTGCTGCTCCGGCGTCATGCCCGGCATACCGGGCTGCGTGGCCTCGGCGCTGGTGGGGGGCGTCACGGGATCGGCGCCCGCGACCGGTGCTGCCGGCGCCGCTGCCGCATCGGCCGGTGTTGCGCTGTCAGCGGCTGGCGGCGCGGCGCGGTTGCAGGCACTGAGGCCGAAGGCGGTAGCGAGGACCAGCAGGGTGAGGGTCGGTTTCATTGGAAGACTCCTGAAGTACGGCCGGATTGGCCGGGATGCGACGGCACGATGCCACCGGCGATGCGATGGAAAACTCAATGGCAGGAAGCGGGCGACGGCACCCCGGGTACTGCAGGGGTTGCCGGGGCGGCTGCAATGGACAGACGGCTCAGGCGCAGAGCGTTCGCCACCACTGAAACCGAACTGAGGCTCATCGCCAGCGCGGCGATCATCGGGCTCAGCAGCCAGCCGGTGAGCGGGTACAGCAGCCCCGCCGCCAGCGGAACGCCGAGCGCGTTGTAGACCAGCGCGAAGGCGAGGTTCTGCCGCATGTTGGCGACCGTCGCCTGCGATATCGCGCGGGCCCGCACGATGGCGCGCAGATCACCACGCACCAGGGTGACGTGGGCGGTCGACATCGCGACATCGGTACCCGTGCCCATCGCGATACCGACATCGGCGGCGGCCAGCGCAGGTGCATCGTTGATGCCGTCGCCCGCCATCGCCACGCGATGTCCCTGCGCCTGCAGCCGGGTCACCAGATCGACCTTGTCCTGTGGTCGAACTTCACCATGGACTTCGTCGATACCGAGCGTGCGTGCGACGGCCTGCGCCGTGGCGGTGCCATCGCCAGTGGCCATCACGATGCGCAGCCCGGCGGCGCGAAGCTCACGCAGCGCCGTGCCACTGCTCTCCTTGATCGGATCGGCGACCGCGAGCATCCCTGCCGCGGCACCATCCACCGCCAGGAACATGACGCTCGCGCCCTGCCCGCGCCAGCGTTCAGCCTCGGCATCCAGCATGCCGATATCGATGCCGCTGTCGCGCATGAGGCGCGTATTGCCCAGCAACACCGCACGGCCACCCACCTGTCCGCGCACGCCCAGACCGGTTTCGGAAACGAAACCCTGCACCGGCGAAAGAGCGATCCCGCGACGATGCGCTTCCGCCACGATCGCCGCCGCCAGCGGGTGCTCGCTGCCCTGGTCGAGCGAGGCGGCCACCTGCAGAAGATCGTCGGCCACCCATCCATCGGCCGGGAGCAGATCGTGGAATCGCGCGCGGCCCTCGGTGAGCGTGCCGGTCTTGTCGACCACCAGCGTGTCCACCTGACGCATCCGCTCCAGCGCTTCGGCGTCGCGGAACAGCACGCCCGCCTGCGCCGCGCGACCGGTGGCCACCATCACGGACATCGGTGTGGCGAGCCCCAGTGCACACGGGCAGGCGATGATCAGCACCGACACCGCATTGAGGATCGCATAGGTCCACGAGGGCGCCGGGCCCCATAGACCCCAGGCGATAAACGTCATCATGGCGATCACGAGTACGGCCAGGACAAACCAGTAGGCCGCCCGGTCGGCCAGACGCTGCATGGGCGCCCGCGAACGTTGCGCGGCACCCACGAGTTCGACGATACGGGCGAGCACCGTGCCGGCGCCCACGGTGTCAGCGCGGATCACCAATGCGCCCGTGGTATTGAGCGTTGCCCCGATCACCGTGGCGCCCGCCGCCTTGTGTACCGGGATCGGCTCGCCGGTGAGCATCGACTCGTCGATCGCCGATTCGCCCTCCAGCACCGTCCCGTCGACCGGCACCTTCTCGCCGGGACGCACCCGCAGGCGATCACCGACGGCGACATGTTCGAGCGGAATATCGGCTTCACTGCCATCCGCGGTGAGGCGGCGCGCGGTACGCGGCGCCAGACCGAGGAGTGCGCGGATCGCCCCGGACGTGTGGAACCGCGCCCGCAATTCAAGCACCTGCCCCAGCAGGGTCAGCGCGACAATGACTGCGGCGGCTTCGAAATACACGCCGATGCGGCCATGCTCGAAAAATGCAGATGGAAACAGTCGCGGCGCGATCGTCGCGACGACGCTGTAGAGGTAGGCCGCGCCGACACCCGTACCGATCAGCGTCCACATGTTCGGGCTGCGGTTCCGCAGCGATTGCGCCCAGCGCACGAAGAATGGCGCGCCTGCCCACAGCACCACGGGCGTGGCGAGCACGAGCTCGATCCAGGAACGTGTCTGCGGAGAAATTGCCAGACGATGGCCAGCCATGGCCAAGCCAAGCACGATCAGGCTCAACGGAGCGGAGACCTGCAACCGGCGGGTGAAGTCGGCAAGTTCGGCCGGTGGTGCGTCTTCCATTGTTGGCATGAGGGGTTCGAGCGCCATGCCGCAGAACGGGCAACTGCCAGGGCCGGGTTGGCGCACTTCCGGATGCATCGGGCAGGTGTAGATCGCGTCCACCCCGCCCGCTCCAGCGGCGGTCACCAGCGGCGCGGCTGTCGTGACCCCATGCGTATTCCCGCCCGGTTTGGCCTCCAGGTACATGGCTGGCTGCTGCGCGAAACGCACGCGGCAGCTTTCGGAACAGAACAGATACAGGTCACCATCGAAATGGAAACGGTGCGGAGTGTCGGTCGTGACGCGCATGCCACAGACGGGATCGCGCTCTGTTCCCGATGGGGGTTCGTGCAGGCTCATCGTGCCGGTACCTCATCGTGAAACAGCGCCGAGCGGATGGGACAGGCAATGACGGATCCATCACCGGGGCAAGCGGCGATCATCGAATTCAAGGCATCGCGGATTTTCGCGAGTTGCGCCATGCGGTCTTCGATGTCCGCGAGCTTGGCTTGCACGGCGAGTTTGAGATCGCCCACGCTCCCGGCGTGCTCGTCCGACAGATCAAGCAATTCGCGTATCTCGACCAGCGTGAAACCCAGCGCCTTGGCGCGGAGAATGAATCGCAGCCGGGGGATGTCGCCGTCGTCGTACTCGCGATAGCCCGAGGCGCGGCGTGGTGGGGGCGGTAGCAGGCCTCCCCGTTCGTAATAGCGGACGGTGTCGATCGGAATGCCGACGCGCCTGGCGATTTCACCGATCTTCATGGCCCTTCCTCCCTCGATGCCATGCACAGGGTGTCATCGTGACCATGGTCCAGAGTCAAGTGTTTTTTGCAGGAATTCACGGCCGTGGAACGCCGTTGGTGCGATGTACCGCATGCCGCAGCCTTGCGGAATTCCGAGAGGAGATGAAGATGAAAACGAAGACGGGACGGATGTGGACGTTGGCCCTGGCCACCGCACTGGCGGCTGGCATGGGCACGGCAGCGGTTGCGCAACCGGGTGATCAGGACAAGGCGAAGACGTCCACATCGCATGCGATGGCCAGCCACGATGCCGACTCCGCGCATGACGCCAAAGGGAAGATGTCCGGTGCCCACAGCAAGCCCGGGCACGGGATGGCGGGCCACAGCGCGGGCTCCATGGAACTGCACAAGGCGATGATGTCCGGCAGGAAAATGCCCATGCCCATGAGCGGCGACGTGGACCGGGATTTCGCGACGATGATGACCATGCATCACGAGCAGGCGATCAGGATGTCCGACGTGTTGCTCAAGCAGGGAAAGAGTGCGCAGCTCAAGGCATTGGCGATGAAGATGAAGGCCGCGCAGCAGGACGAGATCCGGCAGTTGGCGCCGTACACGAAGTAGGCACGACGAACGGCCCCGCACAGGCGGGGCCATTCGCGTGAACGCATTACATGCCGGTGGACATCGCACGGCAGCTCTCCGCACATTGACGGCAGGCCTCGGCGCAGCGACGCATCGCCTCGTCGTCACCCATCGCTTCGCACGCCTCCGCGCACTGGCGGCAGATCTCCGCACAGGCCGTACAGGTGGAAACATGTACCCGCGTGCCGCGCAGCATCGCGTTGGCGGAGACCGTGCCTATTTCCGCGCAGGTCTGCAGCAGGCCGATGTGGTCCGGCGTGGCGTGCTTTCCACCCTGGCTCAGGCAGTAGTTGATGGTTTCGATACACAGTGCGGCACAGTTGAAGCAGTCGGTGATGCACTGATTCATCCCGGTGCTGCGATGTTCGGCGGTGTGGGTCATCGTCGTGGGTCCTTCTGGATGCGGGCGTTGATCGGCACGCCCGTGTCACCGTCGCGTGCGTCATTTCCCATGCGTGGCGAACGGCGACGTACTGCCGTCGGCATTGATCTTCTCCACCGTGTAGGGCTGCACCCGCCCGTCAGGCGATTCCATGCCGGGCGACCCCATCGGCATGCCCGGCACGACAAGACCGCGCGCGTTGCCACGCGCTGACAGCAGGCGCTTGATGTCTGCAGCCGGGACATGGCCTTCGACCACCAGCCCACCCACCTCGGCCGTATGGCAGGACCCCTTGCCGGCGGGGACGCCAAGCCGCTTCTTGACCGGCTCGAGGTCATTGCTCTCCTGCACCTGCACGGTGAACCCGGAGCGCCGGAGATGCTCGACCCATGCCGCGCAGCAGCCGCAGGTGGGGCTCTTGTGCACCAGTACGGACGGCAGGCCAGCCTGTGCCACCACCACCGGCGACGACGGGGTTGTCGCGGCCGGCGCGGCGACAGCGTGATCGACGGGCGCCGCCGTGGTTGCCGCGGCGGCACGCGCGGCCTTTGGCGCGGCAACAGGTGCGTTCGACGGGCTGCAGCCGGCGATGACCGGCGCCAGTGCAAGGCCGCCTACGAGCAGCAGGCGGATCATGGCGCCACCTTCTTCGGCCGCGACGACCAGTGCACGTGCACGATCCGCCAGTCACCACCGATGCGCCGGAACACCAGCGTCTCGGTGCTCAGTAAGGGTTTGCCTGCGGCCGGCGTGATTTCGCTCTCCGTCGCGAGCCATGCGGTATCACCCTGCACGTCGCCCTGGCGTTCTCCGACCTTCACCGTGGCGCCGCCGAGGAAAGCGGCATCGGCGATGGCGTGATGGCCGAAATACTCGGCGCGTGAACGCTCGGCGCCGCCGCTTTCGAGAATCAGAACGCGTTCGTCGAGCAGCGTGGAAAGAGTGGTGAAGTCCGCCGCCTTGAGCGCGGCGGCAAAGCGCTCGGCAGTGGCGATCACCGGCGCGAGCGCGGCATTGGCAGGCATGACAGGCGTCGAGGCGTCCGCTTTTGGTTGGCCGGCCGCCACGCAGGGCGACGCGAGGACGATCGACAGGGCCACGAACAGGGATGCAGCACGTTTCATCGGAAATCCTCAGTGGGAATGGGGAGGCGCGCCTGCCGGGTCGCGATGGGTCGCGGCAGCGGGCGGGGCCGTGGGAGCGGCGGGCGCGTCGTCATGCGCGGGCGTACCCGGTGCATGCGGATGACCCGATGGCGGAGCTGCAGGTCCATCGACATGTGGCGCCGTACCGGGCGCATGCGGATGAGCCGATGCCGGCGGCGTTGCCCCGTCGTGGGTGCCAGGCTCGTCATGCATGCCCGCCATGCCCGCCATGCCCGCCATGCTCCCCGCGTCATGATGGCCCGGAGGCCCGTCGGCATGAGCGCCCATGCCGGTCTCACCACCGCCATGCATGTGTCCTCCGCTGCTCGCCACCAGCGCGTCATAGCCAGCCTTGTCGAGCTTCGGCAGCTGCTGCACGAACGCGGCCAGGTTCCAGATGTAGTCATCCGGCATGCTCCCGCCCCATGCCGGCATGCCCGAGGCCTTGATGCCGTGCTTGATCGTCCAGAACGCCTGCGCGGCGTCGACCGCTTCTTTCGTCAGGTCGGGCGGTGACGGGTACAGGCCTTTCGACAATTCCGTCGGCGCCATCCCGGGGGAGAGATGGCATTGGGTGCACATCGCCGCGTAGTTGCCGGCGCCCTGCTTGATGCGTGCAGGGCTTGCCAGGTCGGCTGGCACGGTCAGCTTCGCGGCACGGGTCGCTATCGAGGCATCGCGCAGTTGCTGCAGCATTGAATAGGTGAGCGGCAGGTGTGGATCATCCGCGCCGACGTTGTAGATACCGGCGCGGACAAAGCCGAGCGCGGCGATGCCAAGAACAGTGAGCGCGCCGACGGCGACGACCGCGGAGGTGGCGATTTTCCGGTGATGCGGTTTCATCGGTATTCCCCTAGAACCAGAAACGCAGGCCCGCGACGAGGCGGGTATCGGTGGGGCCGAGCCCTTCGGCGCGGCGCAGATCAGCGGTTTTTCCGAACGCGCGTTCGACCTCGACGCCCACATGCGGCGCGAACCGGCGGTTGATCTCGTAGCGCAGGCGCGCGCCCGCCTCGACCGTCGACAGGCCCGAACCGATGCCGATGCGCGGATCGCTGCGACCGTACAGATTGGTTTCGCCGCGCCACTGCAGGATCAGCCGGTTGGTCAGCAGGGTTTCGTATTCCGCACCCAGCCGCGCCGCGGTGCGGCCGCCCTGGCCGACGTAGGCGGTGGCCTGCACTTCGAACTTGTACGGCGCGAGGCCCTGCAGGCCGATCGCCGCCCAGGTCCGTGCCGGGCCTTGGCCGAAGTCCTGCCGGACGCCCGTGACCACGTCCCACCAGGGCGAGATGCTGCGGCCGTACAGCACCTCGACATCGCCGCGGCCGATCCGCCGGCCCTCGACTTCGCCTTCGGTGCGAAGCCAGAGGCGGTTGATGTCGCCGCCCACCCAGCCAAGCCCTTCCCAGCTGCCGTCGCCGGCTGTATCGCGCATTTCGAACCGGTCCATCAGCCAGTAGGACTGCGGACGCTTGTCATGCACGGCATGGCCAGCCACCGCGGGAAATGCCGCGGCGCGATCAGCATCGGTGGGGGCGGCGACCGGTGTGCGCGGAGGCGCGCCGGCCGGCAGGTCGGCGGTGCCCATGCCCGGCATCGCCATCGTCGAATGGTCCATGCCGGGCATGGCATCCGCCGCAGCACCGGCGGGCATCTCCATCTTCGAATGGTCCATGCCCGACATGTCCGCAGCAGGCGCGGGCGATGGGGGTATGCCCATCTCCATGCCGGAGTGATCCATGCCCGACATGTCCATCGCGGGCGTGGGTTTGCCGGGCTTCGCCGGAGCCTTGCGAGCCGTGGGGCGGGTTGATGGCGTCGGCCGCTTCGATGCCCCCGGCCTGGTCGCGGACTTCGGAGCCGCCGGCGGTTTGGACGCGGCTGTCCCCATGCCCGGCATCGAGCCGTGGTCCATGCCGGGCATGCCGGCCATGGGCGCTGCCGGCTTTGCTGCGGGCCGCGCCGCGGGCTTCGCCGCCGTGGCGGACGTTTTTTTCGGCGTTGCTTTTTTAGCAGTAGCGGCGGGCGGCTTGGCTGCCGGCTTCCTGGCGGGCGGCGGCATGGGCATGGTCATGCCCTGCATCGAATGGCCTTCGTGCTGGGCCAGCGCGGGCGTGCTCACGAGGCCGAATGCAAGTGCGAGGACAAGCGGAGAGCGGTTCATTCCCGCACCTCCACTTCGCGCATCATTCCCGATTCCATGTGGTACAGCAGGTGGCAGTGGTAGGCCCATCTACCCAGCGCATCGGCGCGCACGCGATAGGTGCGCCGGCTTCCCGGCTGCATGTCGATGGTGTGCTTGCGCACCATGAAGTTGCCCGCGTCGTCTTCGAGATCGCTCCACATGCCGTGCAGATGGATGGGATGCGACATCATCGTGTCGTTGACCAGCACGATGCGCATGCGCTCGCCGTATTTGAGCTTGATAGGTCCGGAGTCGGAGAACTTCACCCCGTTGAACGACCAGGCGAACTTCTCCATGTGCCCGGTCAGGTGCATCTCGAGTTCGCGGCCCGGCTCGCGGCCGTCCGGATCTTCGAACAGGCTCCTGAGCATCGAATAGCTCAATGCCTTGCGCCCGCCGGTGCCCATGCCGTTACCTGCATCGGCCAGACGCGAGGCCGGCGTCATCGCCTGGTTGTCGACCAGCGGATTGCCACTCTCGGTGGGAGGATGCTTCGGCATGGCGGCTGCAGCGCCCGCCCCACCGCCGTGATCCATCCCCGCCATCGCAGCGTCACCGGTCGACGCGGGCACCGGTGTGGCGGTCGCGCCTGAGTGATCCATCCCGGCCATCGAATCGCCACCGGAAGCGCTGTGGTCCATGCCAGCCGTTGAGCCGGCGGACGCTGGCGCAGCCCCCATCGCGGCCATGTCATGCCCGCCGGCCATGCCCATGTCCTGCATGGTGAGGATCGGCCGCGGGTCGAGTGCCGGGATCGGCGCGCGCAGGCCTTCGCGCACGGCGAGCGTTCCGGAAACGAAGCCGGTGCGCCCGGAGTCCTGCGCGAAGATGGTGAACGCGTCCTGCCCCGTGGGCTCGACGATCACGTCGAACGTCTCCGCCGTCGCAATGCGGAATTCGTCGATGCTCACCGGATGCACGTACTGGCCGTCGGCAGCCACCACCGTCATCTTCAGGCCGGGGATACGCACGTCGAAGTACGTCATCGCCGAGCCGTTGATGAAGCGCAGCCGCACCTTCTCGCCACGCTGGAACAGGCCGGTCCAGTTGCCCAGGCCGGTGGAGCCGTTCATCAGGTAGGTGTACGTGTTCGCATTGAGGTCCGACAGGTCGGTCGGCGTCATGCGCATCTGGCCCCACATCCTGCGGTCGTCGATCGTCGCGGCGAGCCCGTTTTTCTGCGCATCGCGCAGGAAGTCGCCGACGGTGCGCTTGTAGTAGTTGTCGAACGACGCCATTTTTTTCAGGCGCGCGAACAACTGCACGGGGTTGAGATCCGTCCAGTCGGTGAGCATCACGACGTAGTCGCGCTGGTAGGAGAACGGCTCGGGCTCGGCCGCCTCGATCACGATCGGCCCATACAGCCCGGCCTGTTCCTGGAACGCCGAATGGCTGTGGTACCAGTACGTGCCGTTCTGTTGCACGTCGAAACGGTACTGGTAGGCCTCGCCGCGATGGATGCCATCGAACGAAAGCCCCGGCACGCCATCCATGTTCGCGGGCAGGATCATTCCGTGCCAGTGGATGGACGTCTCATGCCCATGGATGGACCCTACAGGCAGCGCATTGCGAACGCGCAGGTTCACCGTCGTGCCCTGCTTCCAGCGCAGCAGCGGCGCGGGGATGCTGCCATTGACGGTGACTGCGGGGCGCACGCGGCCGGTGAAGTCCACCGGTGTTTCGCCGATGACCAGGTCGAACTCGGTGCCGGTGAGGACGTTGCCATTGCCGACGCCACCACGCGTCGACGCCGCGAAACTCGTGGGTACCCCGAAGGCGGCCACGGTGCCACCAAGCGCCAGGCCCTGCACAAAACGCCGGCGGGACAGCGCCGGTTCGCCCGCGATGCGGGCGTCGTACCACATGGATGACATGCAAATCTCCGAATGGTCTGGAGCCGCCCTGACAGGCGGCGCGTTCACGCGGACGGCGCCCGGTGGGCGCGCGTGGACGGCTTAGCCGATCGGAGGTCGGATCAGGTGCGGGAGGCGCGGCTGCGTATGCAGCGTGACGCGGGCGGCGGACTGGGAAGCCGGCAACAGCACGGCGCCCGGCAGCAGGAGCGAAACGAACGTACATGGCGCCTGCTGCACGCAGGCGCAGCGGCACGTCTTGCCCTTGCAGCAATCATCATGGCTCTGCTTCGACGCCGGCGAAGCCGATGAGCCGGCCGCGTCCATCGCATGCATCGCATGTGGCGCCTGCATCGATGGCATCTGGACAGTGGCGTCACGATGGCAGGGTGGCGCGCTGCTCTGCGCTGGTGTGGGCACCTGCCCGACGCCTTCCTGCGCCGGGTGCCCGTACTGCATACGCACCGAAGCCTGCGCGAAGCCGACGCCATTGGCGATCAGGCTCACGCAGAGCAGCAGGCGCAGCAGAAGCGAGGTCAGGCTCACCCGTCTACTCTAACGCGAAGTTCCGCAGGCGGTGTTCATCGACGGTGAACTCTGGACGTGGGTCGAATGTCGTGCACGTCATTGAAGGCGCCGATGATGATGGCCACCTTCAAGTTCCCGCGCGCATCCATTTCTCGCATGACAGGGCCCGGCTGATGCCGGGCCCGTTCGTTGCCAGGCTTAGCGGCCGTCGCGGTCGGCATCGCCCGGCAGGATGCGTTCCACGCCATGCCATGCATCGCGCACCGCTTCCTTCGCATCGATCCACGTCAAACGCGACGTGCCCTTGGCGCTATCCCAGCCGCGCTCCAGTTCGCTTTCGGTATTCGAGTCCCACACGCCGGTCTGCGACTGGCTGCGGGCGAATGTTCCGTAGCGGTAGGCCGGCTTGTAGTCATCGAAACTGTGGTCGGGCTTGTAGTAGTCCGCCTGGTTGAAGCGCTCCTGGTAATGCCGGTCGGTGGCGTCATACGTCTTGTAGGTGCGGTCGCTGCGATCCCATGCATCGCGCACCGCATCGCGCGCCTTGTCCCAGGCAAGGCGTGATTCGCCCTTCGCGGTTTCCCAGCCCGACTGCAGCTTGGTTTCGGCGCGGTCCCAGGCTTCGCTGGGGTTCTCGGTACGCGCTTGGGTGCCATAGCGGTAGGCCGGGGCGTAATCGCGCTCGTAGTCGAGCGTCGTGTCGTAGTACGGGCGTACCGTCGCCTCGTTCCGCCAATGCTCGGTCTCGCCGGTCGGATCAACGCGTTCGGCCATCGAGTGGCCAGCGGCAGCGCCGGCGACCGTACCGATCGCGCCGCCGATCAACGTCCCGATGGGGCCGAAGGCGCTGCCGATCGCCGCACCGACGGCGGCGCCGCCCACACCACCCACGCCGGTGCCGACCGGATGGGATCCGGGCGCGCCACTGATCGGGTCACGGTTCATGTCCTTGTTGTCGATGTCTGCCACGGCTCGGCTCCTGTTGCGGGGGAACTGCGACTGTGGACCCGGGCGTGTGTAGCGGTCGTCGTGGCGGCCTGACCGATGAACCCGGTAGCAGGCACAATCGCGCCTCCCGAAGGGCCGTTGCGATGACCGAATTCGTACCACCTGGCACCCGATTCATCGACCTTCCGCCGGAATTCCCGATGAAGCGCGGCGGCGCGCTGGCGCAAGCGCGCATGGCCTACGAGACCTGGGGTGATCTCGATCCGCAAGGCTCGAATGCGGTGCTGATCCTGACCGGGCTGTCGCCGGACGCGCATGTCACCTCAAGTGATGCGGACCCGGCGCCGGGCTGGTGGGAAGCCATGGTCGGGCCTGGACGCGCGATCGACACCGACCGCTGGTTCGTCGTCTGCGTGAACACGCTGGGCAGCTGCAAGGGGTCCACAGGCCCCGCGTCGGTCGACCCCGCTTCCGGGATGCTGCGACGTCTCGGCTTCCCGCCGCTGTCGGTCGAGGACTGCGCCGACGCTGCCGCCCACGTCGTGCGTGCGCTGGGCATCGACCAGCTTGCCTGCCTGGTAGGCAATTCGATGGGTGGCATGGCGGCCCTGGCATTCCTGCACCGGCATGCAGGCCTTGCACGCAACCACATCAACATCTGCGGTGCCGCGCGCGCCCTGCCCTTTTCCATCGCCATCCGCTCGCTTCAGCGGGAAGCGATCCGGCTGGATCCGAACTGGAACCAGGGTCGCTATGACGAAGCGACGTATCCGGAATCCGGTATGCGCATGGCGCGCAAGCTGGGTGTGATCACCTATCGCTCCGCACTTGAATGGG